>DAIQNU010000141.1:0-8663 GCA_036788235.1 Cyclobacteriaceae bacterium | reverse complement strand
CAATTTGAATTGATTTTTATATCAATAGAGGTGTGGCTTTAGCCTACCTCCTCAGACCATCCATATTTTCTCTAAGCCCCCCAATTATTTAGACAACCAATTTACAGCTTTATCGCTTTTAATAAAGTTATTTTTATCTTGCTCATAAATTAACCAACTATTTCAATCGCTTAATTATGTACCTGAATTTTCATATCGAATACCATACTCAATGGGGACAAAACCTATACGTATGTGGCAATATACCGGAGTTGGGCAGTGGTGATATTCTTCAGGCCAAGCCAATGCGATTCAATCCAGGAGGCAAATGGCATTTACAGTTACTCCTCGCTCAGGAGTCTGCCATCGAAATGGAATACTTTTATGTGCTTAAAGATCAGGTCAACCATGTTCAAATCGCAGAATGGGGCAGCCCACGGAAACTACAGGTTTCAAAAAAGAGATTTCAAGAACTTATTCTTCATGATGAATGGCGGGCGGGCAAGCAAACAGAAAATGTCTTGTTTTCAGCAGCATTTACCCGAAATCTGATGGCACCCCATGCCCGAAGATTTGGAGTAAAAACACCCAAAAAATACAATCTAAAAATTCAAGCATTTGTGCCTCGTGTACCCCCCGGATGCTGCCTTTGTGTATTGGGCGACCATAGTATTCTAGGCAAATGGAATACCACAAGACCCATGCTCATGCAGACGTCAGCTTTTCCATTGTGGCATGTAGAATTGGAGTTGGAGTCGGGTGCGTGCGTTCTGCAATATAAATATGGTATATACGATCTAAAAGCTCAACAGCTTGTTGCGATGGAGGATGGTAAGAATCGCAAAATTGAATTGAACGAACAATTTGGCCAAGCAGCTTTGGTGATTAAAACGGATGTAAATTATCAGCATAGCGATTTGCCTTGGCGAGGTGCAGGTGTGGCGATTCCTGTTTTTTCTTTGAGAAGTAAAAAAAGTTGGGGCATAGGGGAATTTTCTGATCTGAAATTACTTATCGACTGGGCTAAACTCACAGGGCTTAAACTTGTGCAAATTTTACCTATTAACGATACAGTTGCCACACATCGTTGGCTCGATTCATACCCATATGCCGCCATATCGGTTTTCGCTTTACATCCCATATATCTTCATTTGCCCTCTATGGGCAAGCTCAAAGACAAAGACGAAATGAAGAAATATGAAAAGGCAGGTAAAAAGCTAAACGAAAAAAGTGAAGTCGATTACGAAGAAGTAATGCGACTCAAGTCCAAGTATTATAAAAAGCTCTATGATGAGACCAAGGATGATTTTTTAAGCAATTTAGAATTTAGAAAGTTTTTCAAGCAAAATAAAGATTGGCTGGTGCCATATGCTGCTTTTTCGTGTTTGCGCGATCGATACAAAACCCCGGAATTTGGCTCTTGGGCAAAATATAGCAACTTCGATGCCGATGCAATAGATAATTTTGTAAGTCCGGATGCCTCCCATTTTGATGATATAGCGGTGCATTATTTTATTCAATACCATCTCCATATGCAATTAACCGAGGTGGCTGAGTATGCGCGCAGTAAGGGTGTAGTACTCAAAGGCGATATACCCATTGGCATATACCGCCATAGCGTTGATGCTTGGGTAGCACCGCAACTTTACCATATGGACAAGCAAGCAGGTGCTCCGCCTGATGCATATGCCATAGCCGGTCAAAACTGGCGATTCCCAACCTACAATTGGCAGGAAATGGCCAAAGACAATTACTTGTGGTGGCGCAACAGACTTAAGAAAATGTCTGAGTATTTTGATGCCTATCGCATTGATCATGTACTCGGTTTCTTTAGGATCTGGGAAATACCCAGTGAATCGGTAGAGGGGCTTATGGGTAGGTTTAATCCTGCTGTTCCGATGTATCTCGATGAAATGAGGCATATGGGGCTTGTGCTTGATACAGACCGAATGTCCAAGCCTTTTATTAAAGAATACATGTTGGCAGAAATATTTGGAGCATATAAAGATGAAGTAGAAAAGACATGCTTAACGCGCCTCAATGGCGATTTTTATGAATTGAAAGAAGCTTTTGCTTCGCAGCGACAAGTTGAAGCATATTTTGCTGAGCAACCTGATGACAGTAAAGCAGTGCTCGAAAAAAAGAAACAAATTACTTATGGACTATATGCCTTAATTGGAAATGTGCTCTTTTTTGAGGAGCCTGGTTCTTCAGGGCAGTCGTGGCACCCTAAATTCGGATTGCATCACACATACTCTTATAAACATTTGGACACGCAACAGCAAGCGGCACTCAACCAAATTTACATACATTATTTCTACCATAGGCAAGAAACCCATTGGAGGCAAAAGGCCATGGAAAAACTGCCAGCTATAACTTCCGCTACAGATATGATGGTTTGTGGCGAAGATTTAGGTATGGTGCCTGCTTCTGTACCAGATGTAATGTCCGAATTGGGTATGCTCAGCCTTAATATACAACGTATGCCAAAGGGTACCAATGCAGAATTTGGCCACCCAGCGAACTATGAATATCTATCGGTATGTAGTCCGTCATGCCACGACATGTCGACCATACGTGGCTGGTGGGAAGAAGACCGAGCACGTTCTCAGCGTTTTTATGAGCAAATTTTAGGTCATAGGGGCGATATTCCCTACTTCTGTGAGCCTTGGCTGTGTCGAGAGATTAACTTACAACATTTGTACAGTCCGGCTATTTGGGCAATTTTTCCAATTCAGGATATCGTGGCTATGGATGAAAAGCTTAGAAGTGAGAAAACACATGAAGAACAAATAAATGTACCCAGCAATCCACAACATTTCTGGCGATATCGATTCCATTTGCATTTAGAAGATTTGCTCAAAGAAGATGCATTTAACAGGATGCTGCTTGATATGGTAAATCTATCGGGCAGAAACAAATAGTCACTTACCAGCAATTATGCTTGCTTTTCAATAGGCAGGCATAAAATGCTTTTTACTCTAGAACAAGTCATCAGAATCATCGTCTCCTCGACCCCTTCCATTTTCGCGACCATCTTTATAGCCTCCAAAGCGATATACAAAAGTCAAAGTGGCGATCTGAGATTCTCGATTAAAGGTTCTTTCCTGAGTGAAAGTGGCAGCTTCTGTAGTTAACACAAAAATTCTTGTATTAAACAAGTCACTTACGTTAAGACTTACCGTTCCTTTATTGTTTAAAATATCTCTTCGCAATCCAATATTCATACTGAACATTGGCTCTATAAAACCTTGTGGAAGTACGATTGGTCCACGGTAAAACCCCTGCATTTGTACAGTAAACCAATCAGGAATCCGTGCATTCGTCATCAGATTGAGCGACCAGCTGTTATTGGCATTATTGAACCCTTCTCCTATATTGCTGCCTATTATTTCTGAATGAAATAAGTTTGCTGTAAAGGTGGCATCTAGCCAAGAATTAGGTGTGTATTGATTAATGAATTCCAGACCTGCGGTTCTTCTACTATTGGCATTGGCCCAGGTTGAGATCACCGTATTATCATCGTAGGGTTCTATTACCCTTGTCATTACGTCTGTGGTCATTCTATAATAAGCACTTGAGGTAATGGTTAATTTTTTCCACTCTTTCAAAAAACTCAATTCAAAGCTATTAGTATACTCAGGATTGAGAAATGGGTTTCCTGTTCTAAGATTATAAATATCGCGGGCACTTATAGCTGGGCTTAATGACCAAATGCCAGGGCGATTAATTCTCCGGCTGTAATTAACCAATAGACTTGTTTTTTCAGTAAGATCGTAGCTGAAGTAAATACTGGGGAAAAAGTCGAGATAATTATTAATATATTCTTCTTGAGTTTGCGTTTGAAAAGAATTGGTACGAGTATATTCTGATCTTAAGCCAGCCTGAACCCCTAATTTATCCCACTGATTTCGTACCAAAAAATATGCAGCATGTATGTGCTCGTCGAATGAAAAATCATTGGTGAAAATTTCATTGGTTTCAAATTCGTTGGTTTCCACATTGAAGTCATTAAAGTTTTGCGTGCGCAACCTGCTAGAAAGCATGCTCCGTGCACCTAGTTCAAGTTTTAATGTTTCAGTTATAGGCTTTTCATAATCGATTTGTGCGATTAGCTGCTCATTGGTAGAAGTGCGTTCATTGTTTTGGAAAAAATCTTTAGAAGGATCTTCAATCATTTGATTGTCAAAATAAAATTGATCGTAAGTCTCGAAGCTACTTCTATCATCAATAGAATAGGTGAAATTGGCGAAAATTTTCTGACCTAATGTATCAATATCCTTATTGAAATTGATTCCTCCTTCATAGTTTATGCTCCTCGAATCTTGATTACGATCTCGAATAAACATGCTATCAAGACTTTGCGCATTGTTTAAATGTCTTATATCATAGGTCTGATCTCTTTCACTATCCCTTCTGTTGATATTGAAAAAAGCGCCAATAGTAGATTTTTTATTAAGAGAATAGTCTGCCCCAACACGCATTAGGTGTGAAGGACGATATTGCATAGAATTAATTTCCTGATCAATAATGGGTGTAACACCCGGGTTTTTATTTTGCCTGTAAGTATCACCTAGTCCCCATGTTTGTCTATATTGATAGTTATAAGCGGTAAAAAAATCCCATTTTTCAGTGCTGTAGTTTAAATTAACTCCCGCGTTGTATTTGTTTCTGGTGCCTATAGAAGTATTCACACTACCGCTAAATCCAACCATACTATTTTCTTTAAGTACAATATTGATAATGCCGCCTACACCTGCAGCATCATAGCGTGATGATGGATTGGTTATTAATTCTACTTTAGAAATGGCATTGGCTGGAAATTGTTCCAGTACAGATTCGGCATCTTCACTCATCAGGTTGGTCGGTCTGCCGTTAATATAAATTAGAATGTCCCCACTACCACGCATTGCAATATTTCCTTCTTCATCTACCTGTACCGAAGGAAGTGTTTCTAACAATTCTATCGCAGTACCCCCTTCAGCAAGTATACTGTTTTCAACATCAAATGTTCTTTTGTCAATATCGGTTTCGAAGGTAATTCCAGCTGCCTCAATGGTTACCTCGTCCAATTGTTCGGAAGAGGAAGAAAGACGTATTTTAGATAAGTTGACAGTTGATTTTGAAACTTCGATATTTTTAAAAAACTCATTGTAGCCAATAAATGTCACCCTAAGAAGGTAATTTCCTTGTGGGGCTTCAAAACTAAAAGCCCCATTCTCATTTGTCATGCTACCCCCTGCAATGGTTGAGTCAGATTTTTGTAATAAGGCCACATTACCAAATGGCAGGGCTTTACCGGTTTCGGCATCTATGACACTACCTTTTATGGTCGATTGCGCCAGAAGGCTGGTTTGTAAGAATAATATAGCAAATAAAGTGGCAATTGATGACCGAAAAGCAAAATTCATAATTTGTTTTTTAAAGGTTTATTGTATTGTAGAAGGACACATACACGAATCAAAATTGATCATAGGTTCATCATCAAATGCTCAAACTGAACATAATAAAATCACCTGACTTTTCGCCAGTAGATCGTAATTGATTTAATAATTGGGGATTTTAATACTGATTCGATGTCCCGCTGTTTCCTACATAACCTATTATAACAAATGGATTATCGTGAAAAATGTTGCCGTTTTTTACGTTTTTTGGGGAATCTATTCATATAATACAACTCAATGTGTGAATAATTCTATACGGAAAGATCTAATTCGATTTATGTAGGTAATCTACTGAAGAATGACGAACTTTCATGAGGCTATTTTTTGTTTTTAATATGGTATTTTTTAATAAAGCTTTTAATTGATTGGGATATGAAGTGGACTTTTTTTATTCGGCAAAAGCTTAAAATTGCGTTACTGTTAGGCGGAGTATTATTGTTGGTAGGAATGACTACATTCCTTGAACGCAAACACATGGCCAACATGGATAAGTCATTTACAAGTATTTATAATGACCGACTTATACCTACCACAGAGATTTTTTATTTGGCTGAGCAGCTTTATCAAAAGCGGCTAACCCTTCAAAGGTATTTTCTAACGGGAGACCCAGAAAATGTTAATATTATTTATGAAAAATTGAATGAACACAATGAAGTCATTGATACGCTCATTCATGCTTTTGAGAAATCGCACTTAGTCGAAAACGAATTTATTTGTTTCAAAGGTTTCAAAAACGATATTAAAGACTACGCAAGTTTGGAACAAAGCATGCTAGTATTTTGTGAAAAGGGGCAACAAAGTCAATGCCTGGAAACATTCGATAACGAAGCTCAGGAAAAATTTGCCAGCATTATTGCAAGGCTCAATGAACTTACAGGTATTCAGACTGAAGTGGGTAGTTCTATCTTAAGTGAATCTAAAGTTATAGTAGCAGGTGCCAATGTGGTTTCGAGGTTGCAAATTGCTTTGATTCTGATTATCGGAATTATCATTCAGATACTTGTGCTTACCTCAAAAGCTATAAAAACCCGAAAGCACCAAAAATTCTCAATGAACTAATTTTTAACTTCTATTTCTTAGAGGCTTTAGCAAATACTCTAAACCATTCAATTTTATTTCATACATGGTGGCCATAAGCATGCCTGATTTGCCGGACGGGAATCCATTTCTATGCATCCAGATTAAATAGTGTTCTGGCAAATCGCAATAAAGTCGACCCTTATATTTTCCATAAGGCATTTGCTGAGTTACCAAATCATTTAAAACTTCTGGATTCATAGAATAATTTATTGTCATGGTGTAGTAAGGCACAAAGGAACTCTTTTTTATTTCAATAAAAAAGGGATGCTGAAACCAGCATCCCTTTTCATACAGGATTTTATCTACTATCTAGTACGACGGAGTGTCGTCAGATTTTTCCCATTTTCCTTTATCAAGTATATTGCCATTTGCATCAATTTTAAACTTATGCATCTCGCCATCCTTATTAACTTTTACTTTGTACATTTTGCCGTCAGCTTGGTTAGCTCGACCTTGACTCTGGCCTTGAGTTTGACCTTGACCTAGACCTTGACCCTGACCTTGACGTTGGTTGGCTCGGTTAGAATCATCAGGGCTGAATTCATACACATTCACAACATTTGCAGCTTGAATGCCATTATCAGAAAGTGCGGTCACTACAGCCGAAGGCAACTGGTTCAGCGAAGTTTCCTTTTTCTCATAATTTTCTTTTTTCTTTTGATCCATTTTGTCTCTAGTGTTTCGGTTATCTCTGGTTTGAGCAAAACTAAGACCGACGACCAAAAGCGTCAGGGTGAATGATAACAATAACTTTTTCATGGTTGTTTGATGTTTTAGTTGAAAATTAATTTGTCTCTAGTCTTACGACAACTTCTTGCACAGGTTCCAAAAAAATTAAATTAATTTATCTAACTTTAACATTTTCAGCTAAATATAAATTAAAATATAGGTTTGAATACCTTAAGGGTATTAGTTTAATTACACTTTTACAGATTGTGAATTAAGCAGACTTGCTCAGTTGTACAGGAAAATATTGGTTATATGATCCTGGTTAAAAAGTATTTTGACCTCTCTTGCATTATCCATATTGTAAAAAGCAATGCTTGAGGATGAGTATAGATTTGGAAGGTGTGTTTTTTGCAAATTAGATTCGAACTTTTGTCGATTCACCTAAGCATTTTTTTAATTATTTCCCATAAATTCTCTTATATTAGCAATAAATTAGCTGGTATGTTTAAAAATCTTTAGGGACAAGCCAAAACCAAAATCAGACCTACTTATGATATATCTTGGAGTTGATATAGGAGGAACCAACGTGAAAGCTGCTGTGGTGGATCACAATGGCAACTTAAGTGATAAAAATAAAAAGCCGACACAGGAATTTGTAGATACTGGAAATTTCACCAATGCTTTGGCAGATTTTCTGGCAGATTTTTTTGAAAGGTATCCGGAAATTGAAAAAGTGGGTATTGGTGTCCCGGGCACATTATCGAAAGACCGCAAATCACTCATTGAAATCGCCAATATTCCAGACATAAATAAAGAGCCGCTGGGACAATTGTTGGCCGATCGATTTAAGTCTCACAAGTTTTGGTTTGAAAATG
Organism: Cyclobacteriaceae bacterium; assembly: GCA_036788235.1. Taxonomy (GTDB): domain Bacteria; phylum Bacteroidota; class Bacteroidia; order Cytophagales; family Cyclobacteriaceae; genus JAFIEV01. The sequence goes on along the minus strand of DAIQNU010000141.1, from coordinate 616 downwards.
ATGCCAATCTGGCTGCATTGGGCGAATACTATTTTGGTGATGGCAAAAAAACTAAGAATTTCATCTTTGTTACTTTGGGAACAGGTGTAGGTGGCAGTGCCATTATGGATGGGCATCTTTTTACCGGCGGAGATGGCAATGGCATGGAACTAGGGCATGTTTTGGTTAAAAACGGACTGACCTTGGAGCAAAACATTGGCAAAGAAGGTATAATGAAAAGAGCTAAAGTTTTATTGAAAAAAGATAGTAAATCTGCATTGCAGCATTTGGATAATTATGATCCTAAACAAATAGCGCAAGAAGGACTCAGTGGAGATAAACTTGCTGGTAAAATATTTAAGGAGGCCGGGGAATATTTGGGTGAAGCGCTCGTATCGGCCATTAGATTACTGGATATAAAAAATATAATGATCGGAGGGGGTCTTGCCGTTGGTTTCGATCTTATCATTGATCCTTTGACAAAGGCATTAAATGATAATTTGACACCCTATTATGTTAAAAATATCAATGTACAAAAAGCCGTACTGGGCAATGATGCCGGCATATTAGGCGCCGCCGCTCTATGCATGGAGAATGAGCCGGGTTCTTAAACTATACAAGTAAAAAATTAGATCAA
>DAIQNU010000140.1:0-8666 GCA_036788235.1 Cyclobacteriaceae bacterium | reverse complement strand
GAATACCCTATGAAAGTGGATGCCAATGACGAAGAGCGCATTAGGTTAGCAGGAAAGAAGATCAATGAAAAGCTAAAGCTTTACCGCGATCAATTTGGCATCGACGATAAACAAGATTTACTGGCCATGGTGGCATTTGATAGTTTGTTTGAAAAACTACAAACTGAGAGCGATCAGGAAAGTACCGGTGAATCTGTATTAGAGAAAATAAGCTACCTAAACAGAATGATTTCTGAAGAACTAAAGTAAATATCGAAAAAATTACCATTCAGTAATATCTCCTCCTACATCTGTAACATCCTGATGATCAACAAATAAACACATCAGGTATATGAACGAAACATTCGTAATAGTCGTAGTAGCCTTAGTGGCTGTAGCGGTAGGCGTGGTGCTGGGCAAACTCATTTTTGCGCGGTCGTCCAAGCAAGAAGAACAGAAAGCAAGAGAACAGGCAGATTTGATACTCAAAGAAGCTGAGATCAAGGCTGAAACCACAAAAAAGGAGAAAATATTTGAAGCAAAAGAAAAGTATTTAAAACTCAAGGCTGAGTTTGAAGAAGAATCAAACCGCAAAAAAAACCTGCTTATTACCAACGAAAACAAATTAAAGCAGCGTGAATCTAATTTGTCGAAACAGATAGAACAGGTAAAACGGAAAGAAGCTGAGCTGGACAGTATGAAAGAAAATCTTACAGCACAGCTCGACATTTTAAATAAACGGAAGTCTGATCTTGAAAAATTGCGGTTGGAACAAGTAACTGCACTGGAGAAAATCGCCCATTTATCAGCAGATGACGCACGAAACCAATTGATTGAAACACTAAAAGATGAAGCCCGCTCCAAAGCATCTTCAGCTTCTAAAGAAATCATTGAAAATGCTAAACTGACAGCTACTAAGGAAGCGAAGAAGATTGTAATTCAGACGATCCAGCGAACAGCCACCGAAAATGCTATTGAAAATTGTGTTTCGGTTTTCAACATCGAAAGCGACGACATTAAAGGTAAAGTAATTGGTCGTGAGGGTAGAAACATCAGAGCATTAGAAAATGCAACCGGCATTGAGATAATTGTTGACGATACTCCTGAGGCCATCATTATTTCAGGATTCGACCCGGTAAGAAGAGAAATCGCAAGGCTGTCTTTGCATCGTCTGGTAGCAGACGGACGTATTCACCCGGCACGTATTGAAGAAGTAGTGGCCAAAACCACGAAAAATATAGAAGAGGAAATAGTAGAAATTGGTGAAAGAACTGTAATTGACCTAGGTATACACGGACTGCATCCGGAACTTATAAAGATGGTAGGTAGGTTACGATTCAGATCGTCTTACGGACAGAACTTGCTACAGCACTCTCGTGAGGTTGCCAACCTAACCGCAACTATGGCCTCAGAGCTTGGCCTCAATGCCAAAATGGCGAAACGCGCTGGTATTCTTCATGATATTGGAAAAGTATGGCATGAAGAGCCAGAACTGCCACACGCACTTTTGGGTATGGAAATGGCGAAAAAATACAAAGAGCATCCAGATGTGTGCAATGCCATTGGTGCTCACCACGACGAAATAGAAATGACATCCTTGCTGTCACCATTAGTGCAGGCCTGTGATGCCATCTCAGGATCGAGACCTGGTGCGCGTCGCGAAATTATGGATTCGTACATACAAAGGCTGAAGGAATTGGAAGAGCTGGCATTGAGCTACGAAGGCGTAAATAAATGCTTTGCCATACAGGCAGGGCGTGAACTTCGTGTGATGGTAGACGCCGATACCGTAACAGATGGATCTGCCAGCCAACTTTCATTTGATATATCGCAGAAAATCGAAAAAGAAATGCAATACCCTGGCCAAATTAAAGTAACTGTAATACGTGAAATGCGGTCAGTGTCCTATGCTAAATAGTTTTTAGCGAATGAAAAAAAATAAAAGCGGGAGGATTTCACTTGCGAAATCTCCCGCTTTTTTTATAATTACATTTATGATAGAATCTACAATTTTCATTAACTCTAAAACTCCATCAATTACTTATCAATGGAAGCACACGCGTCACGTTTGCGCTAGTTAAAGAAGTCATTCAGGCATCAACGCATTCCCATCACCCATTACGCATCACGGTTTTACGCATCAACTCATCACTTAGACAATCCCATTTCTGTTTTAAACTTCGATATTAAATCTGTTTTGGGAGTAGGGTTGGTGGCGGCATCACCAAGCTTATACCATGCCCCTTCACCCGGATCGATATACTCACCCGGCTTTGTAGGTATTGCTATAACTGTGGCTTTATCAGCATCAAAATCAAGTCCATACAATACCCTTATAATGCTTAATGCCTGATCCCAAGTCAACTTTTTAGGGTAAGTTTTTTTCAGTGGATTATGTTCAGTCAGTAATGCTTCTCTATATGCAAATTTCATTTCCAGAGAAATTACAGAAGGATCAGGGGTATGGGTATTAATATATTGAATCTTTAAGGGCTTTTCTTTTAAACTGACTTCAAAAATCGCTTGTACTATTTCTTGCAGTACTATTTCCCAGCTAACCACATCATCGGGCTTCTTGATAGCTCGGTGTCCGTCGGCATAGTAAATTTCCATTTCTAATTTAGCTTGGTCAGGATCAGGTTTTTTACTTGATTTCCGCCAATTGCTCTTTTCAATTCTCTCAAGTATTTCCTGCTTCCACACTACCGGTATGCTGCCTTTCCATTGAAAGTCGTCATTTTCTGTAAATCCTTCGTCCAGTATTTCATCAAGCGAAAGCTCTTCCCGACCATAGTATTCATGTGCATAGTTTATGGCGCATGCATGAGACCTGAAATCAGTTTCTAACTCGTACTTATAGCAAAAAGGCGCTGGCATGTGTACAGCGTCATATCTAAAAAAAATTCTGTCTATTTCGGTATTTTCTGCCATGAGATTAGGGATATAGCATTGATATGCGAATTACCCTGTTTGAATCTTGCAATTCAAGCTTTACTTCAGAATATTTTGGAGGTCTAAGTTTTTTTCCAGGATTATTCGATAATCCGTAGCCTTCAGATGGAATACCAATGAAATTCCTATCCATTATTCCATTATTATTTTCATCATGCAGAAGTACAATACCATACACACCTTTTGGAATTCCTGCTATGATTATTTCATCTGTTGTATTGCTGAAATCAAACATGCCCGTGTAGGCTGCTTTTTCATTATCGTCCGGAAATCCATCTTCTTGATTAAAAATGGCTGCCAAAACTTTACCTTTTCTGCTTCTCAAATCATCTAGTTTTATGACTAAATCAACAAGGTGCTCATTAGATACTTTTTTTTCAATTTTGGTTTCAATTAGATTCCCATTTCCGAAAGCTTGCGAGAAGGCAATAGGCAAATTGAATAAGGCAATGATAAGGGCAATTATGAGGATTGAACGCACGATTTTATAGTTTCTATACGGTTTAACTTACGATTTTCTGTATAGATAAATTCGGATACCTGAATATATTTTTTTGGGATTTCGGTGGCATGTAAACACTGTTTCAAGTTTTCCATGAGCTCTGCAAATATGCCTTCTGCTAACGTTCCCTCTACAAATAAGCAAACCATTTCTCCATACTTTGAATCATTGAACCCGCCAATGAAAAAATTGTTTTTAAAACTAGTCGGAGCATTTGCAGAAATTGTCATTTCTATTTTTTCCGGAATTACCTTTATTCCACCCGAATTGATAACTGTATCAAAGCGACCGAGCCATTGAAATTGAGTTTTGGAAACAATTTCCACAATATCGTTACTTTGTACCCATAAATTATTGGTAACAGCGCCCCGTAGCATAAGGCAGCTCCGGTTATCTTGCTGCATTTCTACACCGGGCATTAGTGTATACAAAGCACTTCTGCTTTCGCCATTTAGCGCTCGCAGGGCAACATGCGAAACAGTTTCGGTCATACCAAAAGTTGCAAAAACCGGCACTGGAACTTCGGAAATTCTTTTCTCCAATTTCGGATCTATCCTGCCACCACCTAATATAATGGCTTTTATTTTCTCAATTTGATGGCTGGTATGTTTAGTGTTTTGTAAATAATTATACATTTGCAAAGGCACCAAAGCTACAAAATTCACCTCAGGCAAGTCTGGTAAACGCATCATAGGATTTCCTTCAGGTTCTACACAAACAAGATTCATACCTGCCAGTAAAGCCCTTGCAATCATCATTTTTCCGGCAATGAATTGTGGATCGAGGCATAAAAGTGCCGTATCTTTTTGATTAAGTCCAAAAGTTTTTACAGTTCCCCATGCACTGGCCGACATTTGCTCACGATTTATTCCAATGGTCTTTGGCTTTCCGGTGCTTCCTGATGTTTTTTGAGAAAAGTTTTGCCTGCCGCCATGCCATTCCTGGATAAATTTCACAGTGTTTCTGGCAAAATCAGTCGAAAAATCGATCTTAAAGTTACTTTCAGCAACTTCTGCCAAGGTGTAAGTTTGGCCTTCTATCCATATAGCAGATCTTGAGTTCAAAAACGTATTTATTTGATTCCATTCAATCATTGACCACAAAACAATCAGCAATCTCCTTTTTATATTGCTGAAAAACCAAATCATTTATGGCTCCTTTGGAATGTATCTCCAAAATGGCGGCTTTATTTGAATCTGCTATAAACAGCGGCCACTGACTTTGTAGTGAATCCAAAGAATCGCAGCTATGGTAATCTATTCCCAAATCTTTGGCACTAAGTTCAGCTGTATTTTCATGTTTTGTTTCAAAAAATTGGGTCAATTCTGGCAAAGAGGCCGGACCATTGATTAGTCTGAAAATACCACCCCCCCGATTATTCATAATAACTATTTTCAAATTAGCAGGTAGATGAGGATGCCAAAGGCTGTTTCTGTCATAGAAAAAAGCAATATCTCCGGTGATCAAAAGGGTGTTTCTTCTTGAAGACAATGCCGAACCCAGAGCTGTGCCCGTACAACCATCAATTCCACTTGTACCCCGATTCGCAAAAACCCTGATATCTTCAGTACTTGCTTTTAGACCACATATATTTGCATACCTTACAGGCATACTATTGGCCAAATGAAGATCTGTACCAGCTGGTAAATTTTTCAATATAAAATCAGTGGCCAGCATTTCGCCAAATTCGATTTTGGCTACAAGCGCATCCATGGCTTGGCTGCTAATTATTTGGCTTTTATTCCACAGAGCCCAATATTTCCTTAGTGACTCTTCTTTTAATGATTCTTTCAAGGCCAGTAATCGCTCCATAAAAACTTCCGGACTTAGCCTGAGAATCTTGGTAAGCGATTGATAGGTGTCAGCAACTTCACCATGCAGTTGAATGTGCCAATGTTGTTTTGGCTTGTATTTTCGAAGAAAGGATTTTAGGTTTTTTGATATAACAGATTGACCCCAGGTAATTAACAGATCGGGCTGATAATCTTGTCCTACCAATGGCAAAAATGTATCATGGTTTTTTATTGCAAGATCTGCATCATGTAAGTTGCTGATTACATCACCCAAAATGGGAAATATTTGTGTATTAGCTAGCTTTTTCACCAGGGTTGTCATTACTCCAGAAGCTTGGCCTTGTCCTCCCACCAGCAATACTTTTTTCGATTGTAACAATTCCGGTTCAAGATGTTGCCAAAGTTGTGGAGCTATCACACTGCTTGATGCAAACTCTTCGATGATTTTTATAGAACTGTCGTATGCAAATGACTCACCACTTTCAGGGTAGAAAGGTTCTCGTATTGGCACATTAATGTGTACCGGGCCTTTCACATCGCGCATGGAAAGATTGATTGCCTCATTGATCATGCGATGGGTGTGCCAAAGTGCATCAGGGTGAGTGGCTTCTACAGGAAAGTTGAAGCTGCTTTTGATATGATTGTTGAAAATATTAGTCTGCTGTATGGTCTGTCCATCTAATTGCTCTACCCACTCCGGTGGTCGATCTGCTGTAAAGACGACTAGAGGAACTTGTTGGTACCAAGCCTCGGTGATAGCAGGATAATAGTTTACCGCAGCTGTGCCCGATGTACATAAAAGCGCCACAGGTGTACCTCTTTCTGCTGCCATACCCAAAGCGATGTAGGCTGCTGAGCGTTCATCAGGTACCACAAATTTTTGAATATCAGCATGTCGTGCAAAAGCAATGGTCAAAAAGGCACTTCTGGAACCAGGAGAAATTACTACCCTATTTATTCCTTTTTTGGCGCATATGCTTACAATATCAACAAGAGGCTGAATAATCATGCTATTTTCTAAAATTTGCCGAAAACTACTTAAAAATACCATGTGATGGGGTTTTGTTCCAGGAATTTCCTTTTCTTTTTTGATGATGGTATTCACTTCACATTAATTGGCTTCTTACATCATGTATCATTTGGCTCAAACTTTGTTTGACAGTAAAATAAATTCGTCGGATATTGGTTTATCATTCGTTAATGTTTTAACAATGAAAGCAATTTTAGCAATTAGGGATATATGAAAAGGTTGAAGCTATTTTTAAAAATTGTCGCAGGATTTATTGGCCTGTTTTTTTTAGTGCTCCTTACCACTGTTTTACTATTAAATTACAACCAAAAGTCGCTTACCCAAACTTTTATTGAAAACCTGAATGAAGGATTTAATGGAGAATTGACACTGGAAGACAGTCGCATAAGCTTATTCAAGAATTTTCCATACATATCTATAGACCTTCAAAACATCACCTTTTATGGTGATAAAACAATAGCTGGTGATACCTTGAGAGACAATTCAATTTACCAAGCCAATGATATCTATATTGGTTTTGATATAATAGATATCATCAAAGGGAACTATTCAATAAAGAGTCTAAAGATTGAGGGAGGCCATTTAAATATTGTACAATACGAAAATGGTGACATTAACCTTATGCTGGCCAAAGGCTTATCAGAAATGGCCGATAAAAACGATGACGCAGAAGAAAAAAGTTTCAATATTGATTTAAAAAAACTTACGCTGCTTGATTTTAAAATAAGCAGACACGATGAGGCGAGTGGTCAAACTTTAGTTTTTGACATAGATGACATTGAAACTTCTTTTAGAATGCATGAAGGGCACATTTATACGACTTTTCATACCCATTATATACTGGATATTATTGAAAAAGATGACTCATCTATCTTTAGGGAAAAGCATTTTCAGATAGACTCTGAGCTTGATTATGATAGCCACACTGAAATCCTGACCATTACCTCTGGGCATATTGTAATGGAAGATGGTGTTTTTGGGATTCATGGCCATGTTGATTTTGATGATGATTATGAGATGGATCTTAAATTGACAGGGGATAAACCAGATTTTGATCTCATAATAGCATTTTTACCAACTGATGTCGCCACCAACTTGCGTCGATTTGAAAATCAGGGAAAAATATTTTTCAATGGCAGCATTCAAGGCAAAGCGGCATCAGGTCATACACCATTTATTGAGTTTTCATTTGGTTGTGAAAATGCTTGGTTTTTAAATACGGAGGCCGACAAACGCATAGATGAACTCACATTTATGGGATATTATACTAATGGCGATGAACGTTCAATGAGGACTTCAGAGTTTCATTTAACAGACTTTTACGCTAAGCCAGAAGAAGGTATTTTCAGAGGCAATTTTGTTGTCCGCAATTTTTTAGATCCATATATCAATATGAATCTTTATTCAGATTTAGATTTGGCCTTTCTCGGAGAATTTCTTGGTTTTGAAGGACTACAACGCCTGCGCGGAAATGTGATTATAAATATGGATTTCAATGAACTGGTTGATCTCAGTGTTCCTGAAAATCAGCTGGTAAAGCTGAAGGAAGGTATTGACAGTGATTTGATCATCAGAAATTTGAGTTTCACCATTCCCGGATACCCATATTCCATTAGCAATATGAATGTGCATGCTGAAATGCGATCTGGAAGAGTTGAACTTGATTCTTTAAGCCTAAGAATTGGCAATTCTGATTTTTATATGGACGGAATGCTAAGTGATTTGCCTTCTATTTTTCATAAGCAAAAAGAACAGATCAAGGTAGAAATGAATTTGAAATCATCAAGCATAGTATTTTCGGAGCTTTTGAGCTATGACAAAGCACTTGCAGCAAAAACAAATGAAGAAATAAAAGATTTCTCAATAAAAGTTGCTTTTGAAACCAGTGTAGATGATTTGCTTAATGCCAATCCGTTGCCACGGGGTACATTTTACATCAATGATTTTTATGCAAGTCTTAAAAACTACCCACATACTTTTCATGATTTTGATGCCAATATCTACATCTGTGATACCGCAGTGGTATTGAAAGGTTTTGATGGTGAAATCGATGATACGGACTTTCATTTCGAAGGCTTTTTATCAAATTACAGAGTTTGGTTTGACGATATAAAAAGAGGAGAAACAAGATTTGATTTCAATCTTAATTCAAAACAACTGAAACTTCAAAACCTCTTGAGCTACAACGGGGAGAATTATTTACCTGAAGACTATCGCGATGAAGTGGTAAAAGAGTTGAATTTGCATGGGGAAATGTTGCTTCATTACGATTCGGCGCTTGTCTCTGCCGATTTGGTAATAGACAATATGGCAGGTTTGTTAAAAGTACATCCATTAAAACTTCAAAACTTCAAAGGTACTGCTCAATATAAAAATCAAATACTGAAAGTAGCAGATTTTGGTGGACGTA
>DAIQNU010000139.1:0-8731 GCA_036788235.1 Cyclobacteriaceae bacterium | reverse complement strand
GTCGAGCATTGGACGGATTGGAAAATTTAAATGCGATCTAATACTTTAAGTATGATCTCATCAATGGTTTTGTTGTAATTGAGGTCTACTGTATTGTTTGCCCGGTTGGCAATTATGGCATTGAGGCTAAGTCCTTCATGGCCGAGCATTCGGCAAAATGCATAGATAGCCGAGGTTTCCATTTCAAAATTGGTAAGCCAAAAATCATTTTCATGAAAATACATGAACTGGTCGAGCAATTGAGAATATCGTGGTTTTAACCGGGTAGTTCGGCCTTGGGGTGCATAAAAGCCGGGGCAGGTAACGGTATTGCCAGCAATGCAATCATGTGCTATTTGTGCCATGAGCTCTTCGGAGCCAGCTACACAATAAGGTGTAAATGTAAATCCCGCAGTTTTCTGTATGGCATTGCCGGTTGTAATTTCAAATTCAGACTGGGGCAAATGATAAAACTCCATCAGGTTGTCCAATCCTACTCCATATTTTGCGGCAACTATAGAGCCGGCATCTACCGATGCCTGAATGCCGCCAGAAGTGCCTATACGTATAAATTTTAAGCTTTTTTGGTATTCCTTGGGTTGTCGGGTATTGAGATCGATGTTGAATAAGGCATCTAATTCTGTAATGGCAATTTCTATGTTATCAGGCCCCATTCCTGTACTCATTACAGTTACTGGCTTATTTTTGTATAAACCAGTATGAGTGATAAACTCACGCTTATTAAGTTCAACCGTTATTTTATCGAAATGATGGCTCACTCTGTGCACTCTGCCGGGGTCACCCACCAATAGAATGGTTTCTGCTACCTGACCAGGTTTCAGGTTGAGGTGATACACGCTTCCATCTTCATTGAGTATGAGATCCGTCTGCTTTATGTCTGCCATACTATTTTGATTATGATGGATTTGCTTTTCGAAACATTATTTTGCCAAACTTACTTTGCGCTGAATTCCCTTATAGGGATTGTAGCCATTGGGCTTTTTAGGATAATATCCTGAACCATTATATGGGCGCTTTTCTGGATGTTGCCGACATGATTCCGAGCAAGCACCTTCAAGTTTTTCGGCACATGAAGGGCAAATGGGCACATGAATATTGCAAACAGGATTAGCGCAGTTTACCATTCGATCGCATTCCATACCGCAAACATAGCATTCAGATATTACTTCAGGGTTAACTTTGTTGACATCTACCACAACCCGGCTATCAAATACATAGCATTTACCTTCAAAATCTTCTCCACCGGCTTCTAGGCCGTATTTTATTATGCCACCATGCAATTGATAAACATTGTCAAAGCCTTGCTCTAGCAGATATGCACTTGCTTTTTCGCACTTGATACCCCCTGTACAGTAGGTCACTATTTTTTTATCTTTATATTTTTGGAGTTCACCAATTTTCTCTGGAAAATCCCTGAAATTTTCAATGTCGAGGGTGATGGCTTTTTTGAATCGACCTACTTTGTGCTCATAATTTGAGCGTACATCCAATATGACAACATCATCAGACTTCAATAACTCCTTGAATTCTTCAGGTTCTACATATCCGCCTGTTTTTTTAGTAGGGTCTATGGTGGTTAGCCCCGAATGCACTATCTCGGGCTTTACACGTACATATATTTTTTCAAAAGCATTTTTTTCGCTTTCGTCTATTTTAAACTCAACGGTTTGGAAGCGCGGATCAGCCTTTAAATCACGCATGTATTTTTCACAGTCAGCTCTCAGGCCTGATATGGTGCCATTAATTCCTTCGGAAGCAATTATAATGCGTCCCATCAATCTGTTTTCCACACAATACAGGTGGTGCTGAAACCTGAATTCTTCAGGATCTTCTATTTTTGTATAGCAATAATACAGCAGAATGAGGTATTCGTTCATGAGCTGTTAATTATAATATGATTATAAAGCCATTTTGAATCAGGCTGCAAATTAAATAAAAAACTTATGAGTACCACAGCAGCAGCGGTCTTATGGTGATAAGGTTACTTAACCACCGTACCGGGATTGCCAAAAATAGTTTGGCCTGGTTCTACATCCTGCACTACTACAGACCCGGCACCTATTCGGGCATTCTTGCCAATGCTTACTCCACTCACAATGGTAACACCCGCTCCAATGAACACGTTTTCTGCTATCGTTACATTAGAACTGACGATGCTTCCTGCGCCTATTTGTACATAATCTGCAATTTGTGCTTCTGCATTAATTATAACAGAAGCATGTATAAGACAATGGTTGCCCACTTGTGCCATAGGGCCAATAACAACTCGCGCATCAAATAAACTTCCATGATGAAGTATAGCTGACCTGGCTATAGAAACATCTTTATGAATTGCATTTATGGGTACAACCTTATGCTCCTCAGCAAGCAATTTCACATAAGATTTTTTCATCTTGTTGTCGTCAAAAGCTAAAAAAGCATCGCATTTTTTATCGAGGATTTTTAGAAAGTTGTCATCATCAGTTGAGCCAAGAATACTTACTTCATCGATCTCTGAACCAATTAATTTTTTATCATCATCTAGAAAACCATATACAAGCACTGAGTTTGACTGAAATACTTCGAGTGCAACTTTACCCAAGGTGTTTGCACCAAATATAAGTACCGGCTTAGCCATATTGTAAATTTTAAATTTTGTTAAAAAACATAGCAACCTCAAGACAGAATTTTACTTAAAACTATTCTGACTTAAATTAAAAAGGGTTACTGGCACAAAGGTACCAGCAACCCGCAAATCTTGGCTAACAAATCAAATTTAATATTTAGCTAATCAATTTTAATTCTACCAAGATCTATCATTTAGAATTTTTTAAACCAATGAATGACATTACTTAATCATTGTGAAAGTTATAATGTATTTCTTTTTTGATCTTCAGCGTTGGTTTTTTCTCTGATCACTGGAGATTCAGATTTTGCCACAATAACCTCAGATGTAGCTTCTGGATGTGCTACAATATCTAATTTATCCTCAGTAAGCACGTTCTCAGATATCTCACTGCCAATGCTATATTCTATGGTGTTTTCAGATGGTATGTGCGATGTGCCCGTTTCATCAAGAAGTGCAATAGAAGGAGCAATAACCAGCGCAACTACAGACATTAGCTTAAGCAAAATATTAAGGGAAGGGCCTGAAGTATCTTTAAACGGATCTCCTACAGTATCGCCTACTACAGTTGCTTTGTGCATGTCAGAACCTTTGCCATATTTTTGGCCATTTACTTCCACGCCCTCTTCGACCATTTTTTTGGCATTATCCCATGCACCACCGGCATTAGATTGGAACAAAGCCATAAGTACCCCACTAACCGTGACACCGGCCAATAGACCTCCGAGCATTTCCGCACCACCTATAAAACCCACCAGCATAGGAACAAATACACCCAACAAACCTGGAAGCACCATTTCTTTTATCGAAGCTTTCGTAGAGATTTCAACGCATTTATCATATTGTGCCTTATCTTGTGCGGCATCCATTACTTTTTGATCGTCGGCATTTAGCATGTCCAAAGTGCCTTGATTTCTTTTCATCACCAACAGCGCTGCACCCAATTCCGGGATTTCCATAAATTGTCGCCTTACTTCTTCGATCATGGCCATGGCCGCTCTACCTACTGCTTTCATTGACAAAGCAGAAAATACAAATGGTAACATTGCTCCTAAAAACAAGCCCACCATCACGTTGGGTTTTGATATGTTGATGGAAGTAATATTGGCTTGCTGCATAAAGGCTGCAAATAATGCTATGGCTGTAAGTGCGGCAGATCCAATGGCAAAACCTTTACCGATTGCGGCTGTGGTATTTCCTACCGCATCGAGCTTATCAGTTCTTTGTCTAACTTCTTTGGGTAATTTGGCCATTTCGGCTATGCCACCTGCATTGTCAGAAATAGGACCATAAGCGTCTACGGCCAGTTGAATGCCTGTATTGGCCAACATACCTACCGCTGCTATAGCTATACCGTATAAGCCGGCAAAGTGGAAAGAAACTAAAATAGCTGTAGAAATAAATAATATCGGAATGGCAGTGGACATCATACCTACACCAAGGCCGGCAATAATGTTGGTGGCCGAACCAGTGGCAGATTGCCTTACAATAGAAAGTACTGGTTTGGTACCTGTGCCTGTGTAGTATTCGGTGACTTTCCCTATTCCCAAACCAGCTAAAAGTCCGGCAATAACGGCAAAAAAGATCCCATTAGATGTAAAGATGACTCCATCGACTACCCATTCGGTAGGCAACATATATTTTATGATGAAATATGATATAACTATCATAATGGCTGAAGATCCAAATTCTCCTAGGTTCAATGCCTTTTGCGGATCCCCACCTTCTTTTACATTTACGAAAAAGGTGCCTATTATCGAAACCAAAATTCCAGCTCCAGCCAATACCAGCGGTAATAGTACGGCTCCTAAGCCAGCATTAAAATCTGCAAACTCCGGCATGGTTACAAACATAGCTCCCAATACCATGGTACCTATTATAGAGCCAACATATGATTCGAAAAGGTCGGCTCCCATCCCTGCTACATCACCTACATTATCACCTACATTGTCAGCAATAGTGGCTGGATTCAACGGATGGTCTTCTGGAATTCCTGCCTCAACTTTGCCGACAAGGTCTGCCCCTACATCAGCGGCTTTGGTGTAAATACCCCCACCAACACGCGCAAAAAAAGCAATTGAAGAAGCTCCAAGTGAAAACCCTGCAAGTACATTTAATACTTTAGCAATTGACCAATCTGGTCCGATGATATGGGTGTACAATAAAAAAAGACCGCTGAGTCCTAGAATACCAAGGCCTACTACGCCCATCCCCATTACTGAGCCGCCAATAAAGGCTACTTTTAATGCTTTACTCAAAGAGGTTCGCGCTGCATGGGTTGTGCGAACATTAGCAAAAGTTGCGATTTTCATGCCCTTATACCCAGCATACCCTGAGCAAAACGCTCCAACTATGAATGATAATGCAACTAAAGCATGGGAGGTAGTTTCGGCATGTCCCTTAAAAGCCAGCAATATAGAAAGTGCGGCAACAAATATGACCAGAATTTTGTATTCGGCCTTTAAAAAAGCCATGGCTCCTTTATGGATGTTTTGTGAAATGGTAACCATTAGCTCGGTACCAGCATCTTGTCGCATCACCCAAAGTGATCGCCATGCTACAAAAATTAAGGCGACAATCCCTAAAGCTGGTAAGGTAAAAATCAATGTTTCCATACGTTGTTTATCTGTTTTTAACTGAAAAAATATTAATCCACTAATTATATTATTTGGCTCGAAATCAATTTAGTCCAAAAACAACAGAGCGCCTGCCAAGGCGCCTTTAGGTAATAAATGTGTACAAAAAGCTACAACTTTAAAGCTTTCGTTGTCTTTGACTCGAAATATACTGCTAATAAGTTTTAATCGAAAAGCAATTTATTTGAATCTTTTGATAATTGGCCATAAAATGAGGCCATTTGTGGTTCAAGAATAAAGGCAAACGTTTGTGGTGGAAATCTTGAAACCTGGTAAGATTGATGTTGAAAATTATTATAAAATGAATTTTGTGAAAAAACGTGAGAAATACCACTGCAAAAGACTTGGAAATATTCAACTTGTAAAATGCGCAGTGCATTTTATATTGCACGATCTTTAATCGATATTTTCTGAATGCATGGCTGATGATTCATCAAAAGAATATACTAAAAGTCAACTCGCTCTGCGAAATGGACAAGACCGTCAAGAAATATGGTGCGCATACTTGGGTATAATTTATGATCTTAGCCACTCTAAAATGTGGCGGGATGGTAAACACTATGAACACTGGGCCGGGCAAGACCTTACCGAAGAATTAGCCGATGCACCACATACTGATCGTGTTTTTGAACGTTTCCCTGTAGTGGGAAAACTTCACAAATCATAATACTATGCATACGATTGAGCCTTATTACAACTGGTTAAATTTGTACGATACATCAAGAGATGCACTTTCGCCTTTTTATGGCAAAAAATACGACTTTACAAGCTACACCGATACTATTTATAATTACTACATTGATCCAGCCTGGGACTATATAGGTTCCGATACCTTATTCTTAAAAATATTGTATGCTGATTATCACCGGGGCTTTACTATAATTGAGCTTTTGGGAGAATGGAATGATGCCATCAACAATGATATTATGCATTTGAAAAGAAACATTATCGATCATATGGTGGCTCAGGGAATTTCACAATTTATATTATTGGGGCAGTCTGTATTTAACTTTCATGCCTCAGATGACAGCTATTACGAAGAGTGGTTTGATGATATCGAAGAAGGGTGGATTGCTGCGATAGATTTTCATGACTTTGTATATGAGGAATGGAAAAAGTACAATCTGGATTATTATATTATTTTTGGGGGCGATTTGGAAATGAACAACTGGCGAACTTTTTCGCCGATTCAATTGTACGAGCGTGTAAATCAGATATTTCGACGAAGAATTTCACTGGAATAAAGCAGTATTATCAGACAAATAATTTATGTATAAAATCATTTTTAAGCCTTTACTTTTTCTTGCAAGTCCCGAAACGGCCCACCATATTATCTCATGGGTATTGAATGTAATATTAAAAATACCAGGCATGCCCGCTTTGCTGACAAAATTGTATCGGTACGAACACCCATCATTGCAGAAAGAAGTCTTTGGCTTAAAATTTCCAAACCCTGTAGGACTGGCAGCTGGCTATGATAAAGATGCGAATTTAATAGACGCCATGTCGGCACTGGGATTTGGTTTTGTAGAAATTGGCACCGTAACCCCCAAACCTCAAGAAGGTAACCCCAAACCAAGACTTTTCAGGCTACCGGCAGATACTGGAATTATCAACCGGATGGGCTTCAACAATCAAGGCATTCAGTTGGCAGTTAAAAAACTCAAAAATCGAAAAAGCAATATTTTGGTAGGTGGCAATATTGGCAAAAATAAAGACACCGCCAATGAAGATGCTGTGCTCGACTATGAGAAGTGTTTTGATGCATTGTATCATTTGGTTGATTATTTTGCTGTAAATGTAAGCTCTCCTAACACACCCGGCTTGCGGGCATTGCAAGAAAAAGAACCCTTGAAAGCCTTACTGCTGGCATTGATGGCTCGCGGAAAAAGTAAAGGTGCCCATAAGCCCATCTTGCTAAAAATAGCTCCAGATCTTGGCAATAGCCAGCTAAATGATATTCTCGAAATTGTAGAAGAAACAGGTATTGATGGAATCATTGCCACCAATACTACCATAACACGAGATGGACTAGAAACTCCTAAAAGTGAAATTGAAAGTATAGGTGCTGGCGGATTAAGTGGGGCACCCTTAAAAAATCGATCAACAGAAGTTATTCGTTATCTTAGCCAAAATGCCAAAAAACCCTTTCCGATTATTGGCGTGGGAGGTATTTGTAGTCCGCAAGATGCCCTTGAAAAACTTGAGGCTGGTGCTACCCTAGTTCAAATTTATTCTGGTATGATATATGAAGGTCCTGCACTTATAAAAAAAATTAATAAATATCTAGCAGAAAAAATGGCTTAGTACTATTACTAGGTTTACTTTGCTATTCATATTTTACCTGTACTTTTGTAGATTCATTCTTTATGTGTTTTCATTAAATGGCTAAAAACACTTACAAATCAAATACATTCAAAGCACCGAAAAAGGAAACGAAAAAGAGAAAATTCAATTTCAGTTTTTTTCGTGACCGCCGTCTGCATCTTACTATTGGACTTTTTTTACTGGTCGCATCATTTTTTCTCATCACAGCTTTTACTTCTTATCTGTTTACAGGTAGAGCCGACCAGAGTGTCGTAGAATCTTATCGTCTTACGGGCATGCGAACTGCAGGGCTGGAAGTTGAAAATTGGTTTGGTTTGTTTGGAGCATTTACGGCACATTATTTTATATTTATGTGGTTTGGTATAGCCGCATTTCTCATTCCACCATTTTTATTTGTCGTAGGCTACTTCATTATTTTTAAGCGCAAACTTGTTTCGCTGGGTCGCGCCTTCTGGTTTTCCTTTTTCTTTTTGGTATGGATTAGCACCCTCATGGGCTATGTTACGCTTGAGCCCGGCAGTGCTTATCAAATCAGTTTTCTGGGGGGCGGTATGGGTTATGAATTATCCTATGCCCTGCATGGCCTGCTTGGTTGGGGAACGTTTTTATTACTCGTATTTTCCTTTATGGTGTTTGTTATTTACTTTTTTAATATAACCAACCTGCTAGGGCTTAGTAGCAAGGCGCGCGAGGGCATCGATAAACTAAAAAATCTCGATGGAAGTGAAGATGACGAGGGCTTTGTGCCAAAGTCTGATCAGGAAATCCAGGAGCAGGAAAGCTGGCAAATAAGGAAAAAAGATCCTGTAGTATCTAATAAAATTTCTAAAGACATTAAGCTGGATCTTGAACCCAAACCACAGCAAGAACTTGCCATTGAACCTAAGAATGAGGGTCTGCCGAGCAATGTTAATGACGGACTCCCTGAACTTGAAGTAGAGGAAATCGAAGACAATGAAACTTTGGTCGATGCCCTTGGAAACTATGATCCGACACTCGATCTTGGATCTTATCGATTTCCTTCCATAGATCTGCTTGAGCAATATGAACCCGCCAATGTGCAGGTATCCAAAGAAGAATTGGAACATAACAAGGACAAGATTCTGGAAACGCTTATCAATTTTAAAATAGGCATAGCCAGCATCAAGGCTACTATTGGCCC
>DAIQNU010000138.1:0-8768 GCA_036788235.1 Cyclobacteriaceae bacterium | reverse complement strand
TGCTAAATCAATAGCTTTCTATCATATGTTGAAAGTTTGTCAGATTGTTGTGATCATCAAAATACACACCCTTATTTTTGTATCAAAATATTGATAGATTGAAATAAGGGAAAATGCAGGAAGTAGTGTACAGCTCTGAATACGCTGTTGTGAAGTATGATGGTGATTTGCAGGCGATTCAGACCATATTGAAAAAAGAAGCAAATCTCTGTGCAATCAAAAAAATAGTAACAGAAATATTAGAGAGTTTCATGATTTACAAAGCAGGTAATCTGATCATTAATATTTCAAACTTTGAAGGCCAGTTGATAGAAGATTGCAAATGGATTGAAGAAAAAGTGTTGCCCCGAGCTGTAGAAGGAGGTCTAACGCGGATTGCTATTGTTGATCCCGCGAATTCTACCATTAAGCATTTTACAAACGAAAAAATTAAAAGAATGGTAACACCCCGGGGTACTATCATTATAAAGCATTTTGATACTTTGATGCCATGCGCAAATTGGTTTAATGAGCCATTCAACTTTTCAGCTCAGAGAAAACCATAGTTTTGAAATCACCTTTTCAATTAAAGATCCAAGTTTAAGCCTATAATATCATTTAAAAAAAATCAGTATCAATATTGATATTTTCTCAAGTAAATGGTAAAAATTGATAAACAATTTTAATAAAGCTGATCATTTCTGTTCATTTCTATTTTTTACAGTCAATTACCGCTATTTTTTCATAATCTAATCTTTTTTAGTTGTGCAATTCATTTATACTTATCATATTTGAACCGAGCACCGTTAAATGTCAAAAAATAATTTTCTATCATATCTGCGGTTGTAGGTCTTTACAGCATAATTAATCTCCGATGAGAAAAAAAGCAAAAGCTGAAAAATGGAAAAAAATCAGTTTCCCTGAAGGATTTAATAGCATTGCTAATTACGAAATTAGCAACTATGGCAGAGTAAGAAATATGCAAAGTGACGGATCATCTCATGTAAAAAAACCTATATTTCAAAACGGTCAAGTTGTTTACAAATTCACATTTCCTGAAAAGCACAACGATGGACAAAGACTCATCCTGCACCAAAAGGCTAGTCATCTGGTCGCCAAACATTTTTTTAAGCGGACTTATTTTAAGGGCTGTTATGTTGTTTGGGAAGATTACAATCGCCTAAATAACCATGAAAGCAACCTCAAAATATTGAATGAAAGCGAAGGAAGGCACCATATCGCTTTAGGTAGATATCATTACAAAAATGTAGTGCAAAAACTTATCGAGCCACCGGATGATGACTCTCTATTGGAGGAAGACGAAAATAGATTTAAACGGGTAGAATATGACGATGACTACTTCAAACCAATTGATTACTTGCCCAACTATGAAATTAGCAGGCATGGTGTAATACGAAGAAAAGTACCTCCTTTTCAAGGCAAGGTAATAAAACCAAGGTTGCATCCAAGTGGCTTTTTATTCTGCGATCTCAAATATAAAAACAAGCGATATACCGTTTATCCACACAAAGAAGTAGCACGACATTGGAATATAAATGTAAAACCAACTGAGCGCACCATTGTTAGTCATATCGATGGCGACTTGACCAACAATTCTTCTGACAATTTGGAATGGACCACAGCCAAAGAATCAGCAAACATTACCAAATCACACAATAAAATAAATTATAAGAAAATCTGGGAAAAGCGCCGTAACCTTTACGGTAAAACCGGTCGTGCCAAAAAAGACAACAGCTAAGTGGTACCAATCAACACAGTTAATAGCCGCTACTGAAATTAATTTATAAATTGATTGAATTTCGTTTGGTGTTTTCACAAAAGCCATCGTAATTAAAGCATCGTTTTGTAATATCCATTTACAAACTATTTATTTTTTAAAAATCATCAAGGGATACATTAGATATTAACCTACCACTACCATTATGAAAAAGAAAATAATTTATTTATTGATCTTTATCTCTATTGTAATTGCCGGTTTTGTAGTACTGAATTTAGATCGTGATAGTGAAGGTACTGATGTTATCCTTTCTGTCGATAAAGGAAAATTTATCATTGATATAGTAACAACTGGCGAATTGCAGGCAAAAAACTCTGTAGAGATAATTGGCCCGGTACGCTTAAGGGAATTCAGAATTTACAATCTATCTATACAGAGTATTGTAGATGAAGGTACTGAGGTAAAAAGAGGCCAGCAAATAGCTAGCTTAGATATGTCCGAATTTAAGAGTAAGCTTCAAGACGAAGAATTAAATCTGGAAAAACGCCAGTCTCAATTTGTACAAACCCAGCTCGATACAGCCTTGCAGCTTAGACAATCGCGCGATGAACTGATCAATTTGTTTTTTTCAGTAGAAGAAATGCAAATAAAGCTGGAACAGTCAAAATTTGAACCCCCTGCCACCATAAAGCAAGCTGAAATAGATTATAACAAAGCCATAAGAACCCATCAGCAGGCAAAGGAAAATTATCAAATCAAACTAGATCAGAGTAAAGCCAAAATGCAGGAAGTATCAGCGGAGCTCCGAAAAACACAAAGAGAATACAATAACATGAAAGAAATGCTTCCGGAATTTAGCATAAAAGCTCCTGAGCCTGGTATGGTTATTTATGCTAAAGGCTGGGACGGCAAACCAATTAAAGCCGGTTCTCAAATCAGTACCTGGAATCCTGTAGTCGCTACCCTACCCGATCTTACCACCATGCTGTCAAAAACATACATCAATGAAGTAGATGTGCGAAAGATTAAAGAGAAACAAAGGGTGGAAATTGGACTTGATGCTTTTCCCGAAAAAAGACTTAAAGGGATAGTGACTGGCGTAGCCAATGTGGGTGAGCAAAGACCCAACTCCGATGCCAAAGTTTTTGAAGCAACCATCGAAATTGATGGCACCGATCCGGTACTGCGACCTGCTATGACCACAAGCAATCGAATCATTATAGACGAAATCGAAGATGTATTATTTCTTCCACTTGAATGTTTTCATAGCCACAACGACTCCATAACGTTTGTTTATAAGCGTATAGGCCTCAAGGTGACAAAACAAGAAGTTAAACTTGGTGCAACAAATGCCAACGAAGCCATTGTAGAGTTAGGCCTGCAGGAAGGTGATCGGGTTTATTTATCGATGCCTGCTGGAATGGATAAAAAAGAAGTGTCACTTTTAACCGAATTGGATGGTAAAAGAGGAAATAATAAACAAGAAGAATTAGCACCGACAGCTCCAGCCAGACCAGGCGAATCGGCAGATGGTAGAAGACCACAGCGTATACCAAATAATTAAATTTTTATATACGCCCATCGAAATGAACTACGAACGTTTTTTAGCCAACTTCTCCATAGCCTTTGAGGCGGTGGTGGCCAACAAAGTCAGATCATTATTAACAGCTTTAGGGATAATTTTTGGGGTGGCGGCAGTTATAGCCATGCTGGCCATAGGCAATGGTGCTCAGCAAGAAATATTGGAGCAAATAAAGCTGGTAGGTGTAAATAATATTGTGATTGAGCCTATAGTTGAGCAAACCGAGGAAAATGTAGACGAGTCTAGTGCCGGGCAGGAAAAGAAGAAATTTTCACCTGGCCTTACGCTACTTGATGTAGAATCGATCAGAAAAATTGTGCCTGGCATTAGTAAAATAAGCCCGGAAATTGTCATTGACACTTATATCATGAAAGGTGGGTTAAGACGCTCAGCAAAGTTGGTAGGTGTTGAACCTCATTATTTTGAATTGACCAATTTTACACTGGCAGAAGGCAGCATGTTTAGCGAAACGCAACTCATTAAAGGTGAACCGGTTTGCATCATTGGACAACGCATCAATACCCGTTTTTTCCCTGGCGAAAACCCACTGAACAAATACATCAAATGTGGGCCCCATTGGCTCAAAGTGATTGGGGTGCTTGATGAGCGGATCATATCGGAAAGTAGCATTTCAAAACTAGGCATTCGAGATTACAATATGGATGTATATACACCCGTAAACTCAGTCCTTATGCGCTATGAGAACCGATCTCGAATTACAAAAGCCAAACTACAGCAGCAAAATCAGGCTAGTAGAGGATTTGTAGTCTTTGGTCCATCTACTGGCGAAGATTCAAAAAAAATAATCGAAAATTATCATCAAATAGATCGATTGGTTATTCAAGTGGGCGAAACTAATTTATTGAATCCAATTGCTGAAATTGTTTCCAGACTTCTCGAAAGACGTCACTACAATGTCATTGACTATGAAATTACCATTCCTGAGCTACTTTTGAAGCAACAGCAGCGAACCAAAAGCATTTTCAATTTTGTATTAGGTGCTATTGCTGGTATTTCTTTGTTGGTCGGTGGCATAGGCATTATGAATATCATGCTAGCCTCGGTTCTTGAGCGAATCAAAGAAATTGGACTCCGCCTTTCAATTGGAGCAAAAAAGCAAGACATCATCATGCAGTTTGTAAGCGAAGCTGTAATGATAAGTGTAAGTGGTGGCTTAGTAGGTGTGATATTAGGTGTAGCTTTGGCCATGCTGGTGGCCAGATTTGCTGAGATCCCTACCATTATTTCTTTTTCATCCATTCTTTTGTCCTTTGGCGTTGCTGCCACGGTAGGACTTATTTTTGGAATTACACCAGCACGCAGAGCGGCCAATCAAGACCCAATAACATCATTAAGATATGAATAAATACCATCTGATTTTTATACTCAGTATGTTGTGCAGTAGCGATGTGTTTGCACAAACAGACGGTGGAGAGTATTATACGCTAAAACAAATTATTAGAATAGCACGTGACCAGTCGATTTCAGCCAAAAGAGCTGAAACTACGCGCGAAAACCGATATTGGCAATACCGAAATTTCAGATCGCGCTATCAACCACAATTATCGCTTGATGGCACCTTACCAAATTTCAGCCGCACCGTCGACAATGTCCAGCAAAATGATGGTTCTTACAATTTTGTGCCTGTTTCTATCAACAACTCTATCGTAAACCTTCGTCTTTCTCAAGCCATTGCCCCGACTAATACCCGTGTTTTTCTTAATTCTTCGGTCAGAAGGTTTGATAACTTTGCTACAGATGCCACACTATACAGTGGCAATCCCATGGAGCTAGGTATTATTCAACCGCTTTTTCAGTTCAATGGACTAAAATGGGATAATAAAATAGAACCACTGAGATATCAAGAATCAAAGAAAGGCTATGTCGAAGATCTTGAGCGAATATCTGTTAATTCGTCAGAATTATTTTTTGATTTATTGTTGGCACAAATAAGTGCGGAGATAAGCTCAAAGAACCTGCTCAACAACGATACCATTTATAAAATTGCTGAAGGACGCTATAACCTTGGCAACATAGCTGAAAATGAATTGCTTCAGTTGGAACTTACCGTAATGAACTCGAGACAAGCTTTGGCGCAGGCCAATCTTGATCTTGAAACATCTACATTGCGACTCAAATCTTTCATCGGTATAACCACTCCGGGACCAATCCAACTGGTGCTTCCTGGTAGCATCCCTGATTTTGAGGTGGATGAAAATGTGGCACTTTCAGAAGCCCGGCGCAACCGGCAGGAAGTAACAGGCTTTGAACGACGAAAGATGGAAGGAGACCGGGAGGTGGCACAAGCAAGAGGTGAGACAGGATTGGTAGCAGATTTATTCGCCCGATTTGGACTTACCAACCGCTCAGACAACTTGCAGGGATTATATGTGAATCCGGAAGATCAACAAATAATAAGTCTGGGGTTTGAAATTCCAATACTGGATTGGGGAAGACAGAAATCAAGAATAAAAACTGCCGAAGCAAATCAAAAATTTATACAATATACCGTGCAGCAAGATGAGATAAACTTTGATCAGGAAGTTTATACGCAAGTAAAACAACTTAAAATGCTCCGCGACCAACTATTGATCACTGAAAAGGCCGACGATATTGCGCAGCGAAGATATGATATTTCGAAAAACAGGTATATGATAGGTAAAATTGGCATTACTGATTTAAACATTGCACTGCAAGAAAAAGATGAAGCCAAGCGATCCTATATTCTATCCCTTCGGAATTTTTGGAATGCCTATTACACCTTAAGACAATTGACATTGTATGACTTTGAAGCCAACCGTCCCATAGAACATGAACATTTAATTGAGTAATATACTCAAGTTTCGCACATTAATTTAGAACAAAATTTGGAGGGCTCTACTTCATTTTTGTTATTTAAACACTGTTTTTCAATTTCCATTTACAACAAAACATGAAAGGAGTTGATGACCCTGAAAGGGTCAAATTATAATAACCACGGGTGGAAACCCGTGATATTAGCGAAAACAATATCTGGTTTTGGCGGAATTTTTGCTTTTTCGCAAAAATTGTGACAAAACTGGTGCCTGCGAAACTTGAATAATATATAAGTGGATTAGCAACTTTTGGCATTGGTGTTACTTGCTTTGACTAATGGCAAATTACCGAGGGATCGTCAATGAGTGGGTTTTGAAGTTGCGGGCTGATGTACGGAATGCCCAGGTTTAAGCCCCGGAGTATAAAAAGCACAGCCAGAAAAATCATAAATACTGGAACCATTTTATACATCCGGTGGCGCCATTGTTGACTGATGAATTGCCCAAGAAAAGATAGCAACAACAACAAAGGCACTGTGCCAAGGCCAAACAGTACCATATAAGAAAAGCTGCCAGTGATGCTACCAACTGCCAAGGCTCCGGCCAATGCAAGATACACCAATCCACATGGCAACAACCCATTTAGTAATCCAAAAATAAATAATGCTAACAAGCCATCTCGTTTAAACAGCTTGCTCAATTGCCTTTTTACCCCATTGGTAATGCGCATGAGAAAACCCAGCCTTGGCACCAGATATTGCTTACTACCAGGCAAGAGCATAATTAATAATATAAATATACCTGCTGATATGGACAGCCATTGCTGATAACCGGCCAAACTAATAGACTTACCTACCAGGCCTACAGTTAATCCTAAAATGCCATAGGTGATGATTCTTCCACTATTGTAGAGTAGCCTACCATAGAGATAACGTACGCGCTGACCCTTGGACTGCCCCGGTAAAGCCAGTACCAGCGGGCCACACATGCCTACACAATGAAAGCTTCCCAAAATGCCTATAACAAAGGCTGTCCAGAGCATGGCTACATTTAGTTTATGATAATATTATTTTCTACAAAATACTCTTCAGCGCCATTGCTCCAAGATATTTTCACCTTCCAAAGTCCTGTTTCAAAATTACTCAATGGAATAAATTGCTTTCTGTCCTTATTAAAATCCAGCTTCATTTTTTTATCCTTTCTATAATCGGATGGTCGAAACATATGGATTTCGCCTACAGTGTTTTGCAAGTCCAGGCCGTCGGGAAGTGTAAAACTCAACTGTCCATTCTTTTGCTCAATACGCATAGGTGTGTCCAATTTCTGCGCATTTATTTTACGGTCGAGCTGGTTTTGATATTCCAAATCGAGACTATAGTAATCATCGGTCACCAGATTTACTTCCATTCGCATGGCCAGAAAAACCATGGTTAGTGTCAGTACCACAAATATCATATACGCCAATGCTATTCTCCATCCCCAGTTCATATCTTATTTATTTATGGATTAATCGGTCCCAGAAAATTCGTTTTTACTACATCAATAATTTCTCCCTCACTTGTTATAAGTAGCTTAATGGGCGTCTTGGATTTCTCGAGTCGAGCTCTCGGAAGTTCAATGAAAAACACACCACTGTAACTCTCGCTTGCAGGCACCAGCAAAGCCCCTTCGCCAACTACCCTAATGTCGGCTTCATTAATATCCTCAATACTTAGCTGCACTTCTATTTCCCTAAAGGTTTTATTCACAAATTGTATCTTGTACAAATTGCTGATGCGATCGTTGGCTTGTTCTTGAAACAGCATACCGGGCATACGCAATACGGTAGTTTCAATATCTGTGCGTGTGGCCAGCATAAAACCGATCATGGTTATCAGTAAGAGGAGCACTACACTATATCCCGCTATTCTGGGCGACCACAACTTATTATTTTTTTGTTCTATACCTGCATGCGATGCATATTTTATCAAACCTCTTGGTTTCTTTATGCGGTCCATTATATCATCACAGGCATCTATACATGCAGTGCAATTAACACACTCGAGTTGAGTACCGTTGCGGATATCGATACCCGTTGGGCAAACATGCACACACATTTTACAATCTATACAATCACCCTTATCGGCTTGTAGTTCATTGTTTTTCTTGAGCTTGCCACGTGGTTCACCTCGTATCCAGTCGTACATTACGGCTATAGTTTGGCTGCCAATAAATACACCCTGTAAGCGTCCATAAGGGCAAACAGCAATACAAGCTTGCTCACGAAACCAAGAAAAAACAAAATAAAAAATTCCTGTAAAGGCAACTAGTCCAATAAAGCCTGCCAGATGCTCGCTTGGTGGCTGACTCACCACATCTATTACACCATCTATCCCAATAAGATAGGCCATGGTTGTATGTGAAATCAACAGGGATATTAAAATAAAAATTGCTTGCTTAGCACTCTTTTTCAATATCTTAGCACTAGTCCACGGGGCAGCATTTAGTTTTCTTTGCTGATGGGCATCACCTTCAATCCAATATTCAATCTTTCTAAAAACCATTTCCATGAATATGGTTTGAGGACAAGCCCAACCACACCAGATTCGCCCAAATACTACAGTAAACAACACAATGAAGACGACAAAAGATATTAAGGCTAGCGCCAATATGTGAAAATCTTGTGGCCATATCG
>DAIQNU010000137.1:0-8806 GCA_036788235.1 Cyclobacteriaceae bacterium | reverse complement strand
TCCTAAAACATACTTATATAGATGACTGGATCAAGCAAGAGAAATCTGCTGGCAAGGTAGAAGCATTTGGTTTTTTACATAACTACGGACTGGGTGATAGTATTGTACAGCAAGAAATTAGATTAATCTTTCGGCATAAGCGAACTCGAAATGCACTTATATTATCTGTCATATTTACCCTATATGGCCTTTGGTTCTATCTTGATCAAAGATATGTAAATAGCAATGCATTTTTAATTTTTGTTGGGATTTTCACTTCAGGGATGTTTATTATAAACTATGGACAGTATTTGTATAGTTGGAACAATGAAAGTTTCGACTTTTATTTAACAAGTCCAATAAGCTTGTATGCGTATTTGAAAAGTAAGTTTTTACTTCTTTCAACATCGGTGCTGCTATTGTCTCTTATTACCATACCCTATGTATATTTTGGCTGGAAAGTTTTATTCATAAATATTAGCATGGCATTTTTTAATTTAGGGGTAAATGGTTTTATCATTATGAATATGGCCATGTGGTCACCTAATAAAATTAATCTGAGTAAAGGAAATATGCTGAACTATGAAGGAGTTGGAATTGCACAGTGGGTAATGGGGATTCCTATAATGGCCACGCCTTATGTAATTTATATTCCTTTCAAGCTTTATGGTTTACCCGAAATTGGAATATTGAGCATTGGCTTGGTAGGTTTAATGGGTATAATTTTTCACGATTCAATAATTAAATTCACAGCTAAAAGATTACTTGAAAAGAAATATTCAATCTCAGCATCATTCAGAAGTAATTAGCATGATACACGTCCAGAATATTACTAAAACATATCAAGGCGCCACAGTGCTCCATATTGACAACTTATTGATTTCTAAAGGTGAGTCCGTAGGATTGGTAGGAAATAATGGTGCCGGAAAAACAACTTTATTTCGAACAATATTGGATCTTATTAAACCCGACAGCGGTTTAGTATCGCTGAATGGCATACCGGTGACAAAAAGTGAAGAATGGAAAAGAATACTGGGAGCTTATCTTGATGAAAATTTCCTGATTAGCTACCTCACTCCTGAAGAGTATTTTGATTTTGCGGGAAAGCTTCACGGACTTTCACATGACGATGTGAGCGCTCACTTATCAAAGTTTGAGGCGCTGTTTAACAATGAGGTGATCGGACAGCAAAAATACATAAGGGATTTATCAAAAGGCAATCTAAAAAAAGTAGGCATTGCAGCGGCTTTTTTAGGAAACCCTGAGATTGTGCTTTTAGATGAACCATTCGAAAATCTTGATCCTAGTTCACAAATTAAACTAAGCAACCTATTAATTCAAGAGCGCAATATGCGAGAGGTAACCTATTTTATTTCAAGCCATGACTTATCTCATGCATCGAAAATATGTCAGAGAATAATAATCATGGAAAAAGGAACAATCAAGCATGATCTTGTGGGGGAAGAATGCATATTGAATAATCTACAGGAATATTTTACTGCCTGATTTTATATCTACAATGAAAAACAACAAAACAATGCATTGAATACATAAAGATCAATAAGTAGGGCAACATTTTTGAGTACAGCTAGTTTTCAACAATATTGGAAGCTTTACTTGCAAAAATTTGAAACTGGTAAACGAAGCAGATATTGACCGAATTATTGAAATGGCTTGGGAAGATCGAACCACTTTCGATGCAATCTTTGTGCAGTTCGGATATTCGGAAAAAATGGTTATTGATTTGATGCGAAAAAGTTTGAAAGCATCATCATTCAAGAGGTGGCGAAAACGGGTACAAAGTAGAGCGACCAAACATGAGAAATTAAGACAGGAACAAATCACGAGGTTTAAATGCACCCGGCAAAAAGCGATTTCGCTCAATAAAATCTCTAAGAGACCCAAATAAATCAAAATAGCAAAAGAGAGCAATAAAAAAGGCTATCAAGTTTTGATAGCCTCTTCCTGCTTAAATACATTTTTAAATTATTGCCTCGCAATTCCCTTCAGTTGCGCTTCAATGGCTTCATATCGAGCTTTAAGCTCAGCATCACTACCGAGAGTTTCTCTAATTTTTTTAAAGGTTAAGCCTCTGTTGCCTACCATTTTAGTAGCTAATTCTTTATTGACATCTTTTATGGCGTCAATACGCTTTTCCTTTTCGGCATTTACCAAATTCAAAAAGGTCTTTTCAAAATCAGTAGCCTCAATGGCATTCATTTTGGCTTCATCGCCACCGGTTGCGCTTAACTCTGAAAAGCGATTGCCAGTCATACCTTCTTGCTTTCTGATCATATCATTGACCATAGCACTTACATCGGTTTTCATTTGCTCAATAACTTCATTTAACAAAGCATAGCGATAAAGATCCTGGTCGGTAATTTCTTCGTCACTTTGTGCGCTTACCATGGAAAAATTCAACCCTGAGAGAAATAAAACGGCTAGAAAAACCTTCATCAATTTTTTCATTATCATAATTTTCTTAATAAAACATGTAAAACAACCTCCGAATGAAAACTAATTTTGCCTGATATCCAAGAAAAAATTAAAAAAATAGATTAGATGGTCGGCAAAATGATTCGAAACTATTAATTGAAAAATAATTCATCTAGTTGATTATCAATATATTAAATAATCAAAAGTTGGCTGTTAAGCGCAAATTTAAAAATCGTGCCGATAAAGCATTTGGAACCGCATACGAAAAGTTATTGATGTCATTTATCCATAAATATGATATGGGATTTTCTGAGCCAGTAAGATTAAGTATTTCCATCCCCAGAGTTAATCTTTGCAAAGCCAAGCGTTGGTCAGTAGTAGGGTTCAACCTGAATATTTTCTGAAAACCAAGATCGGTGCGCATGTAGTGCTTGCCTCTAAAAGAATTTCTTCTTTCGAAATTTCCAGGGGGTGAAAAAGGAAATGGGCTTGCATAGAAAAATCCTAAACTAACCCGAAAATCCGGATGGCTTGGTATGTGATCTCGAAAAAATATGGCAGCATTAATCCGCTGATCTGAAGGTCTGGGAATGTACCCTCGCGTATCCCCTTCTACATTTTCGCGAGTCGACAGTATGCCTAGACTAAACCATGACTCATCACCTGGAATAAAGTCGCCACTCAATCTGAAATCGAAACCCGCTGCATAGGCAACAGCAATATTATCTGCATAATAACGCAATCGCACATTATCTATATCGTAGGGGATTACATTCCACAAATACTTGTAGTACGCCTCAGCAGTTAATTTAAATGGCCTGTCCCAAACATAAAATTGATAGTCAGTTCCAGCTATAAAATGGGCTGAAGATTGTGCTTTTACATCTGTGTTAATTTCTCCTGAAAAGTTGCGGAATTCACGATAGAATGGTGGTTGTTGATATAGTCCGGCAGAAAGTCTGAATACAAAATCACGCTCCCAGTTTGGCAAATATGCATATTGAAATCTTGGACTTATAAGATGCTGATTATTAATAGTTAAATATGTATACCTTAATCCATAGGTTAAAGACTGACTGGCAGTTAGCTTCCAGTTATTTTGAATATAAGTATCAAACTTTACAGCGTTAATATTATTTACAGTATTAATTGATTCATTGAATCGAACAAAGCCTGTTGAGTCCACAAAGCTATATTCGTGCAAATGATCATCGATAGATTGCCATGTTAATGAGAATCCAAATTCTAGCTCATTTTTATTATCAATAGTAAGCACAGACCTATTTTCTACTCCTGATACCAGTGCATCAAGTGTATTACGACCATAGCGATATTCCGAACCAATTCCACGCTGTTGCAGGCAACGGGTAAATCCATCTTCACCGGGATTGGTGTCTACATCGCACAGTCTGTAGCCACTCTCTACATCGAAATACTCTCTTTCTCTGGCCAGGTAAGTATAAAAAATCATGGCGCTACTAAATCTTTGGCTAAATTTTCGCTCTGCTCTGAAACTGGCTTGATAAGTATCATAATTCATAACCTCCTGGCCTTGAAATGCCACAAATAATCTTTTTTGCTCACTGAAGGTGCCAAAAGTAGACTCTCTGCTTTGTGGTTGAACCAAATAATTGTTGTTGCTATACGATAATAATAAACCTAGCTTAGTAGCTTTTGTAGCCTGTGGATCCTTTTGTGGTTTGTACTCAATATAAGTTTGCAGGTCGGTAAATCTTGGAAAATATTGTCCTTCCGTTTCTAAGGTATTGAGCAAATATTTAGAGGTTTTATGGCGTATACCGGCTATATAAGTTAGTTTTTCATTTTTTGATAACCCTTCTATATGTGCAGATCCGCCTAACAAACCGAGATTAAGTGAACCACTGTTTTTTTGAGGACTTTTATACGTAACAGCCAGATTTGAACTCAGCCTATCTCCATATCTCGCTTGCCAGCCTCCTGATGAAAATACAACATTCTCCACCATATCAGGATTTATAAAACTCAAGCCCTCCTGCTCTCCTGCTCTAATCAGAAACGGGCGATATACCGGCATATCGTTAACATATACTAAGTTTTCGTCATAGTTTCCACCGCGCACCGAATAAGCAGATGATAGCTCGCCATAGCCCACAACACCTGGCAAAGACATTAGTATGGTATTGAAATCGAGGAAGGGCGATGGCAATGCCTTAATGGTAGAAGGATCGAGTTGATAGCTCCCAGCTTGCCGTCGTATACTTTCAGAGGTAGCATTTATTTCAAGTAAGTCGAGTACGCGTGTACTTGGCTTCATTTGTATTTCTAGTCTTAGCTCTGACTGCCTGTTGACCGCAATTTTTCGCTCCACAGGTATATATCCCACATAGGTGAAATCGATAAATACCGAGTCTGTTGATTGGATTTGCAATTGAAAGCGTCCTTGACTATTTGTAGTCGTCCCTATGCTGGTATCTCTTAACCTTACATTTACACCTTGCAATACTTGTCCATCGCTATCGGTAACAGCACCTTCTATAATCCCTTGCGCTGAAGCAATCAAACTAAAAAAGCCAAGTATGAAGACTAAGCTGACATATTTGGCGATGGTCATAAAAAAAATGGAAAGTTTATGCTGAAATACGTTTAAGATCGGAGATAACATTGAGAGGTTCATCAGATGAAAATACAAGGCTACCAGCGACCAAAACGTCTGCACCTGCCTCTATAAGCTTTTGGCCATTTGTAGTGTTAACACCACCGTCGATTTCAATGAGTGTATCAAGTCCTTGTTCTTCAATCAGCATTTTGAGATGTTGCACCCGCTCAAACGTCTCAGGAATAAATTTTTGACCCCCGAAACCAGGATAAACACTCATTAGCAGCACCATGTCGGTTTTTCTGAGAAAAGGTATCAACGATTTTACTGGTGTGTCGGGGTTTATGGCTACACCAGATTTACAACCGGCTTCATGAATTTGACAAAGGACCTTTTCTAATACTGGGCAAGCTTCATAATGCACAGTTATATAGTCAGCGCCTGCCTGACAGAATCTTTCAATATATCTGTCGGGATTTACAATCATTAAATGCACATCCAATATTTTTTTCGTTTGTTTATGTATGGCTTCTACTATGGGAAAACCAAAGGAAATGTTGGGTACAAAATTTCCATCCATTACATCCAGGTGAATCCAATCGGCTTCACTTTGGTTAAGCATTTCTATCTCTTTTTCCAGATTGATAAAGTTGGCGTTAAGTACTGATGGGGCGATGATTGGCATATTTTAAAAAATTATTGTATAATCAATTTTGCTTTTCTCAAATTGTTTCCGGTGGCGCAAGTAAAAATATAATGGCCAGGTAATAAGTTAGTTACATCAACTTCAAGTGTATCGGCCTTAGTGTAATCATCAAAGCTAATTGTCTTTATCCGGTTGCCTTTAAGGTCAAAAAAGTTAATAGTGACAGTTCCGGGTAAGATGAAATCACTAGAATTAATATATATTTTTCGGCTATTATCCACAGGGTTGGGATATACGATGAATTTCTCTTCAATTTTATTCTCTAATTGGTTGGCAATAGCAAATGCTGCGGTAAAATTGGGAATTCCATATCCTAGCAATGTATCAGGTGCATCGCTTTGATTGGCTGATTGCTTAAGATAATGCATAATTTCAACATTACTAAGGTCGGGTAATGACTGCCAAAAACCAGCTACCAGTCCTGTAATTAATGGCGTTGAAAATGAAGTTCCGTTAGACATGCCAATATTACTGCCAGAAACTACGCTAGTACCTGAGCCCAATGCTGCCAAATCTGGCTTTATTCTACCATCAGATGTAGGCCCAAATGAGCTGAACGATGACCTTTCCTGGCCTACATCCACTGAACCTACAGATATTATACTATCAGCATCAGCGGGGGCATTTAAATACTTCCATGCTTTGTTACCTTCATTGCCATTGCTGGCCACTACAATGATTCCCTTTCTGGCAGCCATGGTCGCTGCCATTGTAATTACAGCTGTTTTGCCATCCATGTCGGCATAAGTATAGTTCATGGCTGCATCATCAAAATCTGAGTAACCTACCGAAGAATTAATTACATCTACACCAAGGCTATCAGCATATTCAGCGGCGATCAACCAATTATACTCTTCTATTCTATATTCAGATCGGACGTCTTCTGTCACACAAAAAATAAAGTTGGCATCATATGCAGCACCCTCATATTCACCAGGTTCCAAAGCACCTATGCACGATAGCACTCTAGAGCCATGGTAATCATACTGATAGACAGAAGGGCTATTTCTAATAAAATCACGTTCTCCAATGATGCGATTATTCTCTCTTAAATGATTGAAATAAGGCGAAGTATCGACATCACGAAAACCAGAGTCGAAAACACCTATCAACATATCTTTGCCTGTAAAGCCCTCTTCATGCATTTTGTCCAGTCCCAACATGCGATTTTGCGCATGCGTATAGGCTCTTTCATGAACTTCGAAATTCAGTTCTTTAGTGCCTCGACGTTTAGACGATCGACCGTTAGAACTGCCCTCAGATAACTGACTTCCAGGCGCAGCAAGTACTACTTCTTTTACGAAGTTCAAACTATTAATGCTTTCCAAAAGATCTTCATCTGCTTCTATAAGCGCCGCATTCATCCACCGGGATGTAAAAAATGTCTCAGCGCCCAAATCTTTCAATGCATCCAGGTACTGGGTAGTTACTGGCAAATCGCTAAAATCAA
Organism: Cyclobacteriaceae bacterium; assembly: GCA_036788235.1. Lineage (GTDB taxonomy): Bacteria > Bacteroidota > Bacteroidia > Cytophagales > Cyclobacteriaceae > JAFIEV01. The sequence continues at coordinate 1,657 of DAIQNU010000137.1, read as the reverse complement.
CAGCTATATTTTGTGTGGATCTTCTTTGCAGGGCTTTATTGCTTAGGAAATTCTCTGGATTTTCAATTGAATAAGTAGAATTGTCTTTATTCGTAAAAAACACCATATATCTATGGACTTCGGCTGTTGCATCAAATGCCAACAGCAGTGTAACCAACAGCACAAACCAACCTTTATTCCACGCCATATTCTAAAATTGTTTTCTTATATAATCTTCCACCTTCAATAATAAAATCTCCGATACAATCGCTATCAGAACAATACTGCAATGTAACAGATTCTTGTAATATCAATCCTACATTTTCAGCATAAAATCTAAATCGATGGTCTTTTAATAGCAAATTATCAATTTCTTCGCTTTCTACAACTTGCAAAGTTGATGCCATTGTATTTACATTTTCGAGGGTAAATGGTTGTCCCACAGACCTCATTGTGTGAATTTCGGCATTTCTGCCATTCAATAAGTTTGCATCCCATGAAACGTCATTTCCTACAGGTACCATCATTTTAATAGTAGGCAGGCTGTTTTCATTTACGATTACTCGATTATTATCAATATAGGCTGACATTACTGAGTCTAGTTCCCAATCTTGTTGCATCGTGGTTCTCTTAAACCTATGTAAAAAATAAGCTAACTGACCTGAAAGATTATTGAAAGTCCCGACATATTGCTCTTTTAATTGATATCGGGTTGTATCGTTGTTGCCATCCAGAGCGTAATCAATCACGAGTACATCATAGGTATTGTACTTTCCTACCTCCATAGGAAAATATCTTAACCCAGACTCTATTGGATCTTCTTCGTCAATGCCGCTTACACAGCCACCAACAATAAAAGCCAATAAACTCAGGCTAATTGACCATACCTTCTTTAATCTTGTGTGCATGTTGTTTAAAACTAGAATGAATCCAACCACCTCCAATTACATCATCGCCTTCGTAAAATACAGCCGCTTGCCCAGGTGCAATGGCATGTACACCCTTTCCAAAAAACACTTTTATGGTATCTCCTACTGATTCAATTACAGAAGGTGTACCTTCGTCTTTATATCTAACTTTGGTTATGGCATCCATACGGTTATGTTCCAGGGAATCATACTTTCCCATAATTACTTGTTTAACGTACATACCATCACGTGCCATTTCATCAAAGGTTCCCAATACCACCTGATTGGTTTCTTTACGTATTTCGGTTACATACACTGGGTATCCCAGAGCAATGCCCAAACCTTTGCGTTGACCTACAGTAAAAAAGGGATAACCTTCATGAGTACCTACGGGAGTACCATCTTCTAAAATAAACTCACCACCTCGTACCGATTCTTCTAAACCTGGCAATCTATTTTTTAAAAATCCCCGGTAATCATTATCCGGCACAAAGCATATTTCATAAGATTCAGGCTTATTTACCAAATCGGTAAAACCTCTTTCGATAGCCATTTTTCTGATTTCCTGTTTGGTAAAGCCGCCCAGTGGCAAAATGGTTCTACTAAGGCTTTCTTGAGAAACACCCCAAAGCACATAAGATTGGTCTTTGCCTTGATCAACACCTCGCGTCAAAACGGGATCACTGCCCGTGGTTTCCAAGCGGGCATAATGACCTGTCGCCAGAAACTCGGCACCCAGGGCCTGATCACGAACCTCGGCGCCGCCCAGG
>DAIQNU010000136.1:2547-8964 GCA_036788235.1 Cyclobacteriaceae bacterium | reverse complement strand
TCATCTATAATCCATCGAAAGGATGGGCTAAAGCCACATCCCTATTGATGCTTTGCAACTTGAAACCCATCACGCATTACGGTTTACGCATCACGCATTACGGATCATGCATCACTTATCACTTGTAATAAGGTGCCGCTCTAGAAATTCAACCGTAGCTTGGTTTACTTTTTGCAGATTTGAAAATTTCATCCAGTGGTGTGTGTCATCAGGGATTACCAAATATTCAAAAGGGATGCCTCTTTCTTCGAGCTTGGTTGCCAGGTCGGTGCTTTGTACGAAATCCACATTGCGATCGTCATCGGCATGAATGATCAAAACGGGAGACTTCCAGCTGTCTAAATCAGCAAGTGGGGATGAAAACCATGCTGTTTTTACAGCTTCATCATAGTCCGGCGCTTTTTCATATCCGTCGGGCATTTCGAATCGCCCCGACAAATTGTGTACACCATGTATATCAACGCCAACCTTGAACAATTCAGAGTCTCTGGCCAATGCCATTGCCGTGAGATACCCACCATAGGATCCTCCATAAATCCCAATTTTACTGCCATCTACCTGCGACAATGCTGCGAGATATTCACCAGCCGCTTTCACATCGAGATATTCTTCGCCACCTCGCCAATAGGTACGTGGTGGCTTGTGAAACTCATAGCCATAGCCTGTTCCCAGGCGATAGTTTACCGACAGCACTACATAACCCTTGTGCGCCAGATATTGATTGATTGCATAGGTGTTGGCGTAGTAGTCGATGTAGCTCCAGCCAAGTAACATTTGCCGCTGTGGGCCGCCGTGTACAAAAACTATCCCCGGCTTTTTGCCTTTTAGGTCGGTTCGCTCGAATATTTGTCCATAAACCATCATTCCGTCGGAAGATTTAAAACGAACATGCCGCGGAACCACCTGGCCAGACTTAGGAAATTGTGCAGGAATAATTTTTTCTCCCAAAATCTGATGCGTACCCTTTTTAAGATTCAAAAGTGCAGGCAAAACAGGTCTCGTAGCAGTGCCACTCAGATAGGCGATTTGCTGCTGATTGGCTAAAAAAACCGGGAATGCCTCAATACCTTCACCTTGGGTCAGCATTTTCATATCTCCTGCTTTGATATCGACCATGCCAATATGCCTGCGGTCGATGTCATCGGCTGTCTTACCCGTATTGGCCGAAAATATCAACTTAGAACCATCACTATTCATTTGTACATGTTCCACCATAAATTCGCCTTTGGTAAGTAAGGTAGACTTACCGCTCTTGGCATCCATTCGGTAGAGTTGTGGCCATCCATTTTCATAAGACAGGTAAATGATCTGGTCATTGGCTGCCCATTGGAGGTTATATCCACCATGGCTTGATGGCACAGAACCTCGCATGGTCAAAGGACTTTGCCAACGCATTGATGCTTCACCAGTGTTTGCATCGGCAATCCAAATTTGCCATGGCGATGGACTTTGCTCCAATATAGGTTTTGGCTCTTTTGAAGTGCCCGGAAGTCTTACAAAAAGAATTTTACTACCATCAGGTGACCATCTTGGGCTTGTGTCTTTTTTAAATGCAGGAGCTATCCATTGTATAGGTGTATTTTCATGGCTATATATGCCAATAAATGCATGATCTGATCGGTTGGCCACAAAAGCCAGCTTGGAGCCATCGGGAGACCACTGATGATCACCTACTCGACCATTGGTTTGAAAAAGTTGTTTCGGTGTCGCACCATCTACATTGACCTTCCATACCTGACTATTTTTGATATAAGCAATATCACCATTTATAGAAATTTTGGGATCATCTCCTTCAGCTAACACCGAAGCATTTCCATCGCTAAAGTGCGCTTTCCAAATTTCTACCTTTGGAGTATTGGGCATAGAAGCAGGATTGATTGGCATATGTGCTCGCCAACCTCCATGCTCACCCCCTCTTACAAACAGCAACCATTCGCCATCATGGCTAAACTGAAGGCTACTAATTTCCTGGCCATCATCAAGATCAAAAGCAGTTAATTTTCTCGGTGTAAATTCTGGTGCTTGTGCTACATACACATTACGCTTTCCTTGTTCATTAAAAGCCCAAGCTATTCTATCATTAGTAGGTGAAGAAACCAGTTCTGAGGGAAAAGGATATAATGAGATCTGGTCTATGCTAAAGGATTGCGCTTTGGCAAAGGCCGAAGCCAATACTAATAGTATTATACAGTAAAGCGATAAATGCTGAAGGTTTTTCATTTCTAATGGGTTTCTACTACAAAGTCGTATATAATTTTGGAAATGTCAGACGCCACCTCAGATCCTTCTTCCGATGAAGGAATGTCTTTTGATAATATAACTAGAACATAAGTAGTGCCATCAGGCAAAAAAACGATGCCGGAGTCATGTAGCACTCCTTTTATAGATCCGGTTTTGTGTGCAACCACAACTTCTGCTGGCAACTTTGCAGGTATTTGATTTTTAAACTTTTGATCTTTCAAAATTTCAATCATAGCACTTGACGAAGCTTGATCAATTGCCAAACCTTTGGCAATGGCCTCCATGATTAGCATCAAGTCATAGGCCGTTGTGGTATTGTTTAAGCCAGCACTAAAGGCTTTCAAATCTTCAACCCCTCTCAAAACCTGAATATCCATGGCCCCTAAGTCTCGCATACTGGCATTTACTTGAGTTGCCCCAAGCTTGTCTATCAATATATTGGTAGCCAGGTTACTACTTTGAATGATCATTTGATAGGTAAGATCATAATAAGTGGTGTAGGAGCCAATTTGACTATAAAGAGCTTCTTGACTATCGACATCGAGCTGCATGCTGTAAAGGCTGCTATCGACTATACTCTTGAACTCGTTGTGCACCAAAATGCTGTCATGCAAATAAAATTTTCCCATTGCCGCCTGATTAAAAACCTCCACCATAACTAGGGTTTTCATAGTACTGGCTGCATGAAAAATCTCTTTCTCGTTTATCAGAACACTTATCGTGGTATCATCCAATGATTTAAAGGCAATGGCATAAGTTCCGTTGGCCAATTCTAATCTGCTTTGAATCTGAGATTTGATATCTTCGAGCTTGGGCTTTTGTGTACACTGCAAAAAAAGTAGCAGTGTGAAAATGGTAAAACAGGTTTTGATCATGAAAGCAATTTTTGCTTGTTTTAGAAAAGGCATTTTAGTATTTGCTGTGAATATAATACAACACCTTTTGCATTTCCAATTTCAGTAAATCGGTATTGATGATGTAATTATTATGCATAAAACTAAAATACAATATTTTATTGCTTTTGGTAAGCAAATAACCACTCAGGCAATGGGTGTTGGATAATGACCCAGTTTTGGCATAGACGTAGGGTACATCTGTATCAGACTTATACCAATATTTTATAGTGCCAACCTTGCCGCCTTGTGGAAAAAAGGCAAAAATCTTTTCCTCGGGAATTTCATTTTTTATTTTGCCTAAGAGTGTAATTATGCTTCGGGGTGTAAATTTATTGCTGGCTGAAAGCCCTGAACCATCAACCCATTGTGGTGCATCTGGTAAATCTGCCAGTAAATTTTCAATAGAATATTTTATGGCCGATTCTATGTTTAAGGAGTCAAACAATTCATCAGAGATTAAGCACAAGAGCTGCTCTGCCAAGAAATTATCACTGATTTGCATCATTTGCTTGTACAGCGAATCAGTAGGAATCGTTCTAAGCTTTTTAAGCGGTTGGTCTTTTACTACATTGTAATCGATAGATTCTATCTCTTTTTGAGTAAGAGAACTTAGCATAGATAGCAGCAAATTTTCGGAGGTGACGAAGGGGCGATCGGTGATAAATTCCGTTTGTTCAAATGCTGTGATTTTATAGCTGAATTTATTGTCGATTCTATCGCGTACAATGCGGTAAGATCGCGCATCCATATTGTTGTCGGGCAGTATACTGCTGGCAAAAAATGTGGGAACGAAAGATATACTGTCCATTAATTTCTTTTTTTCAAAGCGAACTATGTTTCCAAAAATGGGCATAGCAGATCTTTCGGGGCCGAAATAATAGTTATACCAGCTCCAGGACCAACCCGGGCCATAGGCGGGCACTTGATAGAAATTGTTTGCATGAAACAACTTTTTATCGGATTGCTTGAGAAACTCGAGTACCTGATTATTTTCATAATCTGGATGCAGAAAAGAAGGATCTCCAGTACCCCAGAAGATAAGGGAATCGCCTTTTTCCAAATAGTTTAGGCTATTTATACTGTCTTTTAAAATTTTGTTGGAAGCATAAAAAGTAAATATTTTGGTATTGGAGGCCGGTGTAAAATATTTGTCTTCGTTATTGGCAAAAACCGTTTTTTGCTTGGCAGGATCGTAAAGCATAAAACCAGTAAAACCTTGATCAAAGATTTCCGATTTAGTGATGGAATGTTTGATTTTTAGGGTAGTACAACCCGCAAGTAAAATGAGTAGTATGAGTAGGTTTTTTTTCATTTCTATATTTCTCTAATTGTGAGGGCATTATATCTCTGAAGCTTTGAAAATGCCAAAATACAAATTAAACAATTTGCCAATAATATTATGCTTTGCCATTGGTTCAAAAACATGCAAATAACTTCACCAAAAAATTCTAATTGTTTCTCGTGAAAGGTATATTCTTTAATCTAAAGACAAAACAAATGGTAAGTTAAAAAGGCCGTACCAGTTTTTAATTTGGCACGGCCTTTTTTTTTAATTTACATCAATCTTATTAATCTGGTTAATCTGCAGTGTCCCACCACACATTGGTTTTTAGCCTTACTGCAGGTTCGTTGTTGCCAACATTGTCACCATTTCTCACAGCTTCATTGCCTTCATAAATCATAGCTCTGATCCATTCACCTGCTGCAAACAAGGGGTTTAGGTTAATTGGTCTTCTCAAAGATGGACCATAAATATCCTGACTATAATCCATTCTACGCATATCAACCCATGTTTCAGGATTAAGAGCTTGGGTAATATATTTCTGACGCATAATGTGGCTTAGTCCATTGGTAAGATTGTCAAAATGACTACTCAATCCGTTATCTACCACCGCAGTCCAGAAATCATTTATATCATTCGAAGGTACGCCAAGTTTACGCATATTTGCTTTCACGCCTTCTTCATAAGCTGCAAGTGCACCTGGTTTATCTCCAGATCTCAATCTTGCTTCGGCTTCGATCAATTTCAATTCTGAATAAGTCATAAAAGCCCATGCAGAAGTTGGTTGGGTATAAAAACCACCGGTAAATCTACTATAATCATCGCCATTGACAGCAATACCCTCTGGCACACCTTCACCTGGATTTAGTCCTCTAAACTCACCATCTGAAGGCGCAGGATTCATGATGATACCAATCCTGGGATCAGTATACGCTGCATTAGTAACTGGAAGTGTTTTCAGCATATCGACGAAAAACTGTGAAAAAGACCAGTACCTAGGATTCGTTGCACTGGTAAAACCACCAAAGCCTTCAACACTCCAAGGGTTTGCTTCTGTGGCTTGTCCACCTGTTAAATATGGAAACTCAGCATCCATGCCATCTGCATTGAAACCATTTTGACAAGCTTCGATCACCGCTTGTGCATTATAGACACTCTTTTTCGTTAGGTGATTTAAATAGCGAGCTTTTAAAGAGTAGGCAAACCTTCTCCATTTGTCTACATCACCTTCATACATAATGTCTCCCCCCGCTAAATTTAGAGATTTAACGTTGTTTGGTGCATTGAAAAAACCAATAGCTTCATCTAATTTTTGAATGATCTGCTCATAAACAAATTCCTGACTATCAAATACTGGTGTGAGATTTACTTGACTTACTCCATCGTACGCTTCACTGACAACAATAGGGCCGTGTTGATCTGTAAGCATTCCAAAGTTCAAGGCTTCGAGGGTTCTACCTGCACCTGCATAATGGGGAGATCCTTCATCCACTCCTTGTACAACTAAATCAACACAATTGGGTACTGCCCAAGTATATGCATTTTGCCAAAAGAAATAAGAAGCTGTAAATCTCCAGGTTTCCGGACCTGCACTAGCTACACCTGAAGCACCATATTGGGTGACCGCAGATATTTCACGAGCCCCGCGCCACATAGCTGCGCCGTTGGTCATAGTAATTGATCCTATCAATCTGTTCTCCAAGGGTATAATTTGCGGATTGTTCGGATCAGCATTTACATCCAGAAAATCATTGCAGGATGTAATGGTCAACATTGATATTGACAATATTATAAAATATATTTTTTTCATCTTTCTCTATTTATTAATGGTATAAAATGACTTAAGATCTTAGAAGCTGAGTCTAAGACCAAGATCAAAACCTTTGGTAGCAGGAACGCCTAAATTATCCATACCTATTGATCCAGTACCACCTACACCTGCTCCACCAGAGCTAACTTCAGGATCTACACCAGAGTAATTGGTAATGAGCACTAAGT
>DAIQNU010000136.1:0-2515 GCA_036788235.1 Cyclobacteriaceae bacterium | reverse complement strand
AGAAAAGTCTTTGGCATTTTGTAAGACAGGGTTACGTATCTAAGGCGATACCAGGTACCATCTTCTACAAATGCCTGTCCATTTCCCCGTTGTATGAGCTGGAAATAATTTTGATCAAGAACCACTTCATTTGTATTTGGTTCACCATCAGGCAACAAACCTTCAAATACTACTGTGTTGCCACGATCAAGTGTTTGCATGCTCAAACCACTTCTTACAAGTGCGTTTTCGGTCGCATTATAAATATCGCCCCCGAAACGCAAATCCCATAAAAATGATAGCGCCAGATTTTTGTATTGTAAGGTATTAGTAACCCCTAATAATAAGTCAGGATTCCTATCTCCCAGAATCTCCTTTATTGAGCTGATTTGAGGATACCCTTGTGCATTCAGCAAAAGCTGTCCTCGATCATTTCTCAACCATGTATCGCCATTGATCCCAAAAAGTGACTGCCCAAGAAATCCAGCACCCTGCGCAACAAAACCATCCACTGAAGCGTCAGATTGTTCTACCCTATCCAATGTTCCAGGTAACTCTATTACTGTTGAAGTGTTCCTTGAAAGGTTTACATCAACCAACCAGTTGAACAATGGACTTTGAATAGGCTGACCTCTAAGCATCACTTCAAATCCTTCATTATCTATCCTACCACCATTGAGATAGGCAATAAATGAACTAGCTGAGGGAGGAACCCTTGTAAACAGAATTTGATCATCGGTACTCATAGTATAATAAGTGAAATCAATTCCCAGCCTACCTTTGAAAAACCTCACATCAAGACCCGTTTCGAAGGCATTGGTAAATTCAGGTCTCAAATCAGGACTACCAAAGGCATAGGTATCAACAATAAATCCTCTTGGAGCCGCTGTGAATGAATTCGTAATATTGAAATATCTGTTGCCAAGTACGTGAGGAGGTGCATCTTTACCAACGCGTGTCCATGAAGCTCGCAACTTTGCAAAAGAGAGAGTATTTCTACTGGCGCTACTTCCAGAACCTAACTCATCAATCAGGTCTGTAAGTACCACAGCACCACTAACAGATGGGTAAAAAAATGATCGTGCAGCTTTTGGCAAAGTCGAAGACCAATCGTTTCTACCACGCACATTTAAAAATACAATAGATTTCCAATCAAGATTCAAGTCTCCGAAAGCACCCACAATTCTTCTGTTGAAACCTCCCTGTGATACAGTACGATCGCCCTGTTCCACGTTGTTGATACTTGCGAAACCTGGGGCAATAAAGTTTCTGCCATACCAATCGGTTGATACATTTCTAGCAGCTTCCACATTGTGACCCAGCGTTAGGCTTGCATTAAAGTCTTGTGCAAAGGTTTTTTTGAAGGTCGCTAAAAAGGTCGAGGTTGTAATTTCATTAAATCGATCATTCTGTGTGATAGCACCTCTCTCTTCACCACCGATAACCGTACCAACACCCCTAACACTTTTAAATTCTTCGTTAAAGAAGTCAGTACCAGCCCTATAAGTAATATTCAAGAAATCAAAAGGATCGTAAGAGATAGTTGCCATAGCAATCAACCTATTGACATTGCTGGTATTTGGGTTATTCTCAATGCTCCAGTATGGGTTGTCAATAAATGCTGCATCTTGTGCTACGCCTAGTATGGTTCTCTGGGTTCCATCAGGATTAAGATAATCGCTCATATTAACATTGCGCGGCCAGTTGTAAATACCACGCATGGTACCACCACCTCCACCACCAGTAGCACCAATGATGTTAGTTTCGGCCACACCAGAACCTTGCAAAGCAAATGAATTTTGTGAATTGATATAATTTGCTGACCCTCCAACTTTTAGGTTGCTTCTTACTTTAGTTTCGGCAGAAAGTCTGAATGATGTTCGCTCAAAACCTGAGTTTTCAATGATACCTTCCTGATCAAACCGGCTGGCGGAAACAAAAAAGTTGCTTCTTTGACTACCTCCAGAGGCCGAAATATCATGGCGCTGCGTCTTTGCAGTATTGAAAAACTCCCCCAAATTGTCATAGATTGGTTCACCTGCAGCAAATTCTGGTCCCCAGGAAGCTCTCGCATCAGGATTAAAAACACCATCAACGCCTTGCTTATATCTATTTTGTAATTCAGGCAATTTATTAACGACATCAAAAGAAAAAGCATTGGAATATGAAATTCTAGGATCGCCAGCTTTACCTTTTTTAGTGGTAATAATTACAGCACCTTCTGAAGCACGTAAACCATACAATACCGCCGCCGCTGGGCCTTTCAATACCGTCATAGATTCTATGTCTTCTGGATTAATATCAATACCCCTGTTGCTGTTAACAGTGTTTTGAGCACCAAGACCAACACCACGACCTGTGGGTGCGCTATTGTCGATTGGAATACCATCTACAACAAAAAGTGGCTGATTATTACCACTTAAAGAAGTGCCACCACGAATTAAGATAATAGATGAAGCACCCGGCGCACCTCCTGAATTGTTAACCTGTACACCAGCAATCTTACCTTGCAAGGCATTAACAATATTAGGTTGCT
>DAIQNU010000135.1:0-8978 GCA_036788235.1 Cyclobacteriaceae bacterium | reverse complement strand
ATTGAAACTAAGCATGGTAAGCTTGACATATTGGTCAATAATGCGGGGATTCATTTAAAAAAAGATCTTTTTGAAGTTTCAGACGATGAATATGAAAAGGTAATCAGAACCAATCAGACATCGGTATTTTGTTTAACGCGCGAAGTTGCACGCCACATGCAAGTTCGAGGTCATGGTTCTATTATTATGATCAGTTCGATGGCATCGCAATACGGCATACCTAAAGTCATTGCCTATACAGCTTCAAAATCAGCCATAGAAGGTATGACACGCGCTTTGGCCACAGAGTTATCGCCTTCAGGAATAAGGGTAAATTGCATAGCACCGGGTTTTATAAGAACAGAAATGTCAGACAAGGCTCTAAACAATGACCCACAACGCAAACAAAAAGTATTGGGGCGAACACCGGCAGCGCGCCTCGGGGAGCCTTCCGAAGTTGCTGAAGTGGTTGTTTTTTTAGCATCCGAAGCCGCATCGTATGTTACAGGTGTAGTGCTGCCAGTAGATGGTGGTAACTCTATTGGGTTTTAGTCTTAAATTTTTAATTAAGGAAAAAGTGAAAATAATTGATGCCGAAGTGATCATTTGCTCTCCTGGACGAAACTTTGTGACCTTGAAAGTGATAACTGATCAAGGTATTTATGGATTGGGTGATGCTACGCTCAATGGCCGTGAGCTGGCTGTGGCAAGCTACCTTACAGATCACCTAATTCCATGCCTGCTGGGTCGTGATCCTTTTCAAACCGAAGATATTTGGCAATATTTTTATAAGGGAGCCTACTGGCGTCGTGGCCCTGTGACCATGTCTGCCATAGCCGCCATAGACATGGCCTTGTGGGATATTAAAGCCAAGGCTATGAATGTGCCTTTATATCAATTGCTAGGAGGCAAGAGTCGTGAAAAAGTGCTCGTATATTGCCATGCCAATGGCGCCGACACCGAACATACCATCGAAGAAGTACACAAGCATACAGAAATGGGTTATAAAGCTGTACGTGTGCAGTCAGGAGTACCTGGTATTAACAGTGTATATGGTGTAGCTAAAAAAGGCGAAAAATATGAACCAGCAGGTCGTGGATTGCCTCAGGTAACAGAATGGTCTACTGAAAAGTACTTAAATTTTACTCCAGGGCTTTTTCAAAAAGTGCGTGATGCCGTGGGTTTCGACTTGCATTTGTTGCACGATGCACACCATCGACTTACGCCTATTGAAGCGGCTAGATTGGGAAAAGAACTGGAGCCATTCAAACTTTTTTGGTTAGAAGATACTGTGTCAGCTGAATTGCAAGAAGGTTTTAGATTGATTCGCCAACATACGGTGACACCTCTTGCTGTCGGTGAAGTTTTCAATTCTATTTATGATTGTCATCAATTAATTACTGAACAATTAATTGATTACATAAGAATGACGCTGGTTCATGGCGGAGGTATAACACCATTGCTAAAGTTGGCACATTTGGCTGAGCTGTACCATGTACGAACTGGATTTCATGGGGCTACTGATCTATCGCCCATTACTATGGCGTCGGCATTGCACTTTGATATTGCTGTTCATAATTTTGGTATACAAGAGCACATGCCGCATCAATCACTGGTTGATGAGGTGTTTTCCCATGCATACACTTATACAGATGGATACATGTATCCTGGTGACTTACCCGGACATGGTGTAGATATAGATGAAAAACTTGCTGCAAAGTTTCCATATCAAGCTGCTTATTTACCTGTCAATCGCAAAGAAGACGGCACTTTGTTTAATTGGTAAATTCTGGTTTTTCAATTTAATAATTTAGATTTGGTATCTTCATCATTAAAATCATCAGTATAAACGGGACCAATTTTAATCAAATGAAAATATCAATTTTTATAGCCTTGACAATTTTTTCGATTGCAACTATATCATGCAATAGAAAGGATGAGAACAACTACAAAATAACGATAGAAGCCAGCGAACTTAATAGACCCTTGAGCATTGTTAATTTCAAAATGCCCAAGAATATACCAAAGGCAGAGTATTCATTAAAATCAGAAGATGATCGAGAATTTCCAATTCAAGTGCTTGAAAACGGAATGGCCTGTGTGGTCTTGTCTGCTGTTATTGCAGAAACGTCGCAAACTTTCTCCATTGTTAAAAGCAATAGTCCAAAGCAAGCTGACTTGCAGCTAAAAAAAGATGATACATCCATTTCCTTTTTGCAAGGAGACAGTTTGCTTTTTACCTATCACACTCAAGGATCGCTCCCTAATCCTGATATTGACTCTGTATTTCTAAGAGGTGGATATATACACCCAGTAATTACGCCTGCTGGTAAAGTAGTTACCGACGATTATGCCTGGAACCACTTGCATCATCATGGGTTGTGGACTGCCTGGACGAAAACAGAATTTGAAGGACGGAAGCCGGATTTTTGGAATATGGGAGCAAAAAAGGGCAAGGTGGATTTTGTTGAACTTGATACAACCTGGGCTGGTTCTGCAGTGGCAGGTTTCAAAGCACAACATAAATATACCGATCTGTTGGCTGAGGAGCCCAAAGTTGCCTTGCACGAGCAATGGGAGGTACAGGTTTATAATACCCAGTATACACAGCCAAATGTTCGTATTATAGATATAAATATGGTGCAAAGATGTGCCATTGCAAGCCCGCTGATCTTACCAACATACCATTATGGTGGTATGGGATTTAGAGGTCATGCAAGTTGGGATGGAGTAGAAAATGCATTTTTCTTAACTTCAGAAGGTAAAGGCCGAAGCGATGGTAATGAAACCATGGCGAAATGGTGCCATGTAGGTGGCTATGTAGACGGTGATTTAGCTGGAATAACTATTATGTCGCATCCTTCGAATTTTAGACATCCGCAACCCGTGCGCATTCATCCTACAGAGCCATTTTTTTGCTACAGCCCATCGCAAGCAGGTGATTGGTCTATAGAGCCAGGAGAAGTCTACGAAGCCAAATATCGCTTTGTGATTTATGATGGCGAAGCAGATGTTGAACTACTCAATGCACTCTGGCAGGATTATGCAGAACCTCTATCAATTACTATTGAGTAGTATATGTGTAGTGTAACTGAGTAGACAATTTATTTGGATCAGGAATGATTAATAAAAAAAGCCTCTTCGTAAAAAGAGGCTTTTTTTGGCAATTTGTATAAACACTAAACACATTATTCAAGTACAGTAACCGAAAGGCTCCGAGTTCTACTTAATGTATTTTCATTGGTAACTACTGCATCAAAAACATATACCGCACTATCTGCGGCATTGGCCGGTATCTGAAAACTCATGAGTAGAGAGTCAGTCCGTGAAATAGCCGAATATGCTGGTTGATAAGGATACGTTTGAACAAGCACTGCTTCATTTTCACCTTCTCTGGCAAAGAGTTCAATTTCAGAAACTTGATCTTCTGTCCAAAAGCGCAAATCAAGCGTTAATGTGCTACCTGGAGCAACTTGTGCTGCAGCTGGGCTTCTTAAAGTAAAGCCAGAAATAACTGGCAAATACCCCAAGTCTTCTTTGATTATGCTTTCAAGTTCCTCGGTAGGTTCCCGATCACAAGAAGTTAGAATCACTAAAGCAAACAATGAAACTAAAGATGATATATATATTAAATTTTTCATTTTTCTTATATTTATTCAAACAACCATAAAACTACTCCTTGATTTGCTACCGGTTCAGGTAGACATGTATTTACACCAGGCTCATCGTCAGCAATGTTAGATCTTTGAATCCACGGATTGCCAGGGATCTGGTTATTGACAGGTTTTTCAATCCCTACATAAACACTAGGATCGTATTGATATCTGCGCATGTCGTTCCATACTTCAATTTGATAGAATAAAGCAACATATTTCTGCAACATTATATCTGCAAGAGTTAGATTATCAGCACCTACAGAAATCTCAGGATTATTTATGTAATCATCAATATCTTCTTCAGGAACACCAACTTTTTCCATACTAGCTCTTATGCCCTCTAAGTATGCAGCGTAAGCGTTTGGCTTACTGCTAGTAAACTGAGCTTCAGCTAAAATAAACTGTATTTCAGCATAAGTAATAAAAAGTATAGGTGCGTCAATAGTTACAGGCCAATTTGTATTTTGAATATTTACGTTTACAACTTCATCATCTACAAGTCGTCCAGGAGTTAATCCTACATACTCAGTAGATGTTCCAGTTTTTGTCATGTAAAAATCAATTCTAGGATCAAAAGCATTTTCAAAATGACCGTTGCCACTCATAATATCGACAAAATAAGAGCTGGGCTGCATAATTTTGTTTACGGCGTTTCCTATAAAACCAAACCATGGATTAGGGTTATTATCCTCATAGGTCAACTGAAGGTCATCGCTATTTGACTCAAAAGCCAATTGAGCATCTTGAGCAGCATTTGTGAGTAACCCAGGCTGACGATTGCTCATATGAAGGTAGTACCTCGCCCTAACAGCTCTTGCTGCTTTTGTCCATTGAGCGAGGTCTCCATTGTAAATGAAATCATTTTGAACAGTTCTTAAAGTGGGTAAATCGGATAGTGGCCTTGCCAAATCCTCAATGGCTTCATTAAGAAGACCAATGATGTGAACCGTGTAAAGCTCTTCCATATTATCATAGCATGGGTACAAGACAGATGTTCCTTGATTGGCTTCTGAATAGGGTGCATCTCCGAAAATTGCCGCAGTATTCATAAGGTTTATTGCCAATAAGGTTTTAGCTATGCCTGAATAATTAAAAGCACCACTTTCTTCGGCTCTTACAATTATATCCTGTAAAGTTGGTAAAGCATCGGTATAAAATGGTCTCCAAAGTTGGTCAAAACCATATGGCGTATATTGAGCAATAGCCTGTCCTGAAAATTGTTGTGTATATAAAATACCCCGCTCTGAAGCACCATATATTGAAGAGGATGAAAATCTAATGGCCGTTGGGAGCAATGTTCCTAAAGTTGCATCGTCAGGGCTAACTCTTGCCGGATCTACATTTACATCCAATAAATCTTGGCATGAAAGTGTAAAGACAAGTGTAACCAGTGAAATTATATTTAAGATCTTTTTCATAAAATTAAAAGGTAAGATTAAGTCCAAAATAAATACTTCTAGTGGCAGGAATATTCGTACCAACATATCCAAAGACATTACTTCCTGGGCCGTAGGCACTTTGTTCAGGATCAAAACCAATAAAAGGAGATGACATCCACAAATTATTACCTGTTACAGAAGCGGATATTCTAGTGAAAGGAGTTCTTTCAATTAATGAATTAGGTAAAGTATAGTTTAAGCTTACATTTTGAAGCCTTATAAAGCTGGCTTCTTGAAAACCATTATGTTCAGTTGCTAAACGATAACGAAATGCCTGATTATAAAACCCATTTACATCAATTGGTACTGGAGTGGTATTTTCAACCCACTCCGGCGCATCTATAGTTCCTACATTGGTAACGCCATCAAAAATTACGAGTCGATTTCTTAGGTTCGTTTCTGCACCTGTTGGTGAACCAGCAGAAGTCCTATACCATCTATTGATATCAAAAGCATATCCACCTTGTCGGAACGTAAACAAAAAGCTTAGCTCGAAATTTTTGTAAGTTAAACTGTTATTCCAGCCTCCTTCCCAATCTGGAAATGCATTTCCAATGTAATCATCTTCTGCTAATGCACGTCCTTTCCAATTATCATTTACATTTGGATAACCATCTAAAATTACTAATTTTCCATTTGCAGCACTGCTAGGGTCATCAACTCGGCTCAACTCCCAACCATACCAGTCACCTGGCCTTCCTCCTGTTTGAATACGTTGTTTAACCCAGGGAGTATTTGGCTGAAAAGTAATTACATCAACTCCTTCGGGCATACTTAAAACTTCGCCCCTAAGACGAGTCCAGTTAAAAATCGTGGTCCACTTAAAGTCATTCGTTTTTATCACATCTGCATCTACAACCAATTCAATAATCCGGTTTTGGATTTCGCCTGCGTTGGCAAGAAAAGTAGTGAAACCGGTGGCTCTACTTGTAGGTATTGGAACAATTTGATCAACCGAGTTTTGAATGGCATAATTAGCATCTAACCTGATCCGGTTGTTTAAAAATGCCAATTCCAAACCAAATTCCAGCCCTCTTGTTCGCTCAGGTCGCAAATCTTCGGAACCAATTGTTACATCTCTTCGAATACTGGATACGCCATCGAATTGGGCAATTGTAGAGTAATAGTTTCCAATAAGATATGGATCTGCATCTTTTCCAACTTCTGCATAAGATGCCCTCACCTTACCATAATTGAATATTCTGTTTGTAGCCAACCCTAATGTCTCAGTAAAAATGTATCCTAGACTAACCGATGGATAAAAGAATGATCTGTTTTGTACTGGCAAGGTGGAAGACCAGTCATTTCTTCCTGTAATATTTAAAAATATTGTTTCTCTATAATTAAACTTTGCATCCCCAAATACCCCGATTATATTTCTTTCTGTAGGAAAAGATCTTACAGTATAAAAATTTAGATTATTTACACTATTGAAATCGGATAGTACAAAGTTTGTTCCTGAACCAGTCACATTTGTTGTATTGATTGTAGTAACCTGGTTGCCTAAAGAAACAGACATACCAAAATCCTGACTAAATTGGTGTTTTCCAGTTATCAAGAGGTTGCTATTAAGCTCTTGATACGAAATTACACTTTCTGAAATACTACCTCTGCTGGTAGCTGCAAGTAATAAAGTTGGTCGGGTTAGTATGCTTCTTCTATTAGTATAATGATCAATCCCAACTCTATAATTGATATTTAGCCAATCTGTGGGATCATAGTTTAAACCTAAGTTTCCGATAATCCGGTTCAGCGTTTCTTCCTGCTTAGCATTTTCTGCAAAATATAACGGATTTTCTAACTGATTTGAATATCTAACTGGTGTGCCATCTGGATTGATGTAATTTTCCATGTCAATATCAGGAGCATATCTTGTAGCAAAATTTATTAAACCTGATCCTACTCCCATTCTTGGGTTTACGCCATTAGAGTTAATAAAATTTGCAGAACCGTCAATGGTCAATTTTTCTGAAGCTTTAAGCGAACCCGCCAATTTCACAGTGGTTCTGTCAAATTCAGAATTTGGCACGACCCCGGTTTGATCTAATCGACCGACTGAGCCAAAAATAGTCGCCATTTCATTACCACCTGAAAAAGAAAAGTTATTTTGAAACTGACTACCTACATTAAATAATTGATCCCACTGATCGTAAACCGGTTCCCCTGCAGGAATAGGAGGGCCATCTGCTCTAAAATCTGTTGGATTATAAATACCATTAAAACCTCTGCCATACTTTTTTTGCATCTCAGGCCTTCTATATACGTCATCAAAACTGTAAGAGGTATTATAGTTAAAGGTGGTCTTTCCGGCCTTTCCAGATTTTGTGGTGACAATTACTGCGCCATTTGCCGCACGAAGTCCATATAAAGCAGAGGCTGCTGGGCCTTTAAGAACTGAAATAGTTTCTATATCTGCTGGGTTGATATCAGCAAAACGATTTGTATTTGTAAATTCAGCACCACCTCTTCCACCTGTTAAATTGGTCTGGTTGCTAATTGGTATGCCATCAATTACAAACAAAGGCTGATTATCAGCATTGGGATTTAAGGAGTTTATCCCTCTGATAATGATGGTAGAACCAGCGCCTGGAGCACCACTCGATGGGGTTATATTTACACCTGCAACTCGACCTCTCAATGCGTTTAAGGCATTAGGCTGGTTTGTTTCCTGAATAAGCTTACTGTTTACTTCCTGCACTGCATACCCCAATGATTTCCTTTCTTGCTTAACACCAAATGCGGTAACCACAATTTCAGATAGCGATTGCAAATCTGGTGAAAGTGAGAAATTAAGCATGCTTTGCTCTGGGTTAACCTGTACCTCTTCACTTACAAAACCAACATAAGAAAAAACTAAAGTAGTAGTACCACTTGGAATACTCAAAGTGTATTGCCCATCGATATCGGTGATGGTACCTTGTGATGAGCCCTTGATCACAACATTCACACCTGCAAGAGGAGAGTCATCCTCTCTGGAGGTAATTTGCCCCTGCACAATTCTGCTCTGGGCTGTCGAAACTTGATAGCTAAATAGCCATAAAGCCGTAATTAATAGTAAATTTTTCCACATAACTGAAGAATTAAGAAGTGTTTAAGAAATGATGGTATTATGTATTTGTTTTTGCTTAGACGTTAAAATGTAGGTAATTGTTTGTAAAATTAGCTTTATGCCTAAACCCTTACATCCCTGAAAACAGTGATATAATTAAATCACAGTAAGCAGGTATAAATCGCTAATAATCAACTAATAATAGGTTGAAAATTCACGTATCGTCTTTTTTTATTAATTTAAAACCTGTATTCTTTAATCAACTACCTTGTATACAATGGAACAATTGGAAAAGGCGCAATATCTGCCTGCAGGAAATGATGATAGCTTGCAAAAACTGGATGCGGTGGTCAAAAGAATAAAAGCGGGTACAAAGGCAGGTTTGCGGGGTTTGCTCGTCACAGGAGCTGCTGGCATTGGTAAAACCTATTGCATTGAAAATTATCTTGCGCAATTTGAACAAAGCAATCCTGTGATTATTGCCCGACACCATATTCACTATGAAGCCATACCCTATTATGGTTTTAAGCAAGGTCTGGCAGATTACTTCCGTAAAGTTTATAACAACATTGATAAACATGCTAAACAAGAATTTTCTCAAAAACTAAAAGAAAGACTAGGAGTTGGTTTTCCATTATTGCTCGAATACCTGCCAGAGCTGGAGCTTTTTAGCGAGGTTTATGCCGTACCAGCGCCAAAAATGGGTCTCAAGGTGGAGAATCAAATTTTCTCTTTATTCAACAGCCTATTTGATTTTTTGTCAGCTCATTATGGTCCTGTGTATTTTTTCACAGACGATTTTCAATGGATGGACGACCCGGGAGTTAACTTACTCAGCTATTTATTATTGAATAT
>DAIQNU010000134.1:0-8994 GCA_036788235.1 Cyclobacteriaceae bacterium | reverse complement strand
TCATCAACAATGGCGATTTGACATTTACCGAACAAGCCTTGGAATATGGATTGGCCGATGATTCATATAGTACTCATGCCGTATTTTTTGATTACGATATGGATGGACTCGTAGACCTCTACGTGCTTAATAGTGCCATTGAATCTTTTAATAGAAATACTATACGTCCAAAAAGAACTGATGGAAGTGGACTCAGTACCGATAAACTATATAAAAATAATGGTGATGGTACTTTTTCAGATGTATCAGCAGAAGCAGGAATACTTACAGAAGGTTGGGGACTTGGCGTTGTGGTAAGTGACATAAATAAAGATGGATGGCCAGACATTTATGTATCTAATGATTTTATTTCTAACGATTTGCTATACATAAATAATGGTGATGGCACTTTTTCCAATAGAATTGATGAATTCCTGAAACATCAAACCTATAATGCTATGGGTGTAGACATTGCAGACTACAACAATGATGGTCTGCAAGATATAATTGTGTTAGATATGCTTCCGGAAGATAATTATAGACAGAAAACCATGATTCCGAGTATAGCACACGATCGATTTGCGCTGACCATCCAGCAAGGATACCAACCTCAATACATGCGCAATACCCTTCAACTCAATATGGGCAATAATACTTTTAGCGAAATAGGCCAATTAGCTGGAGTTTACAAGACAGATTGGAGTTGGGCTCCATTATTTGTTGACTTCGATAATGATGGTTGGAAAGATTTGTTGATTACCAATGGATATAGAAAGGATGTTACCCACATGGATTTTGTTTCTTACCAAAATGTTTCACTTTTTGGCACCGATAAAGAAAGATTAAAGCAAATCAATGAAGCACTTAATATGTTGGTAGGCGCTCATAAGCCTAACTATTTTTTCAAAAATAATCGTGATCTAACTTTTTCGGATTGCACCAAAAAATGGGGCTTGGATTTCCCCAGTTATTCTAATGGAGCCGTTTTTGCCGATTTGGACAACGACGGTGATCTGGACTTAATCATTAATAACATAGATGAACCGGCATTTATTATTGAAAATAAAACGAATGAACTAGAGCCCGAGAAGCATTTCGTGCAAATAAAACTTATGAGCGACATAGAAAAATCCACTGAACTGCTTTCTACTGTCGAGATTTTTGCTGGTGAAAACTATCAATATTTTGAATACAACCCCTACCGAGGGTATCGATCGAGTATGCAAAATGTCATTCATGTGGGACTAGGATCTGAAGAAAGTATTGATAAAATAATAGTGACTTGGCCTGGAGGCAATCAGCAGATAATGGAACAAATAGCTTGTGACACGCTTATAAATATATTTAGAAAAAATGCCAAGCCACCAATTGCTAAGTCTAATGAGGATAGACCAGCACAGAAGTTTGCAGAGGTCACAGATGAAATAGGTATTTTATTTAAACATCAACCAAACAACTTTAATGATTTCAAGCAACAACCCTTAATTCCTCATAAGCTTTCAACACAGGGTCCACCTATTGCTATAGCAGATGTAAATAACGATGGTTTGGAGGACTTTTATGTAGGTGGCGGTAGTGGTCAGCCTGGCTCTTTGTTTTTGCAAAAAGCAGATGGAACTTTTTTTGCAAAAGAAATTGCACATACCAGCGATTATAATGAGACTTCAGTGCTGTTTTTTGATGCTAACAATGACGGTTTCCTTGATTTATATTCTGTCTCAGGGGGCAATGAATTTCCCGAATCTTCTCCACAGTATATAGATAGACTCTATCTTAATGATGGCACTGGTAATTTTACTTATGACCAAGATGCATTACCCAATATAAATTCCAGTGGCTCATGTGTTATAGCTTTTGATTTTGATAATGATGGATGGCTAGATCTTTTTGTAGGAAGTAGAGTAAAACCACATGCTTATCCTATGCCCGGCAAGAGTTTTTTATTAAGAAATAGGGGCGATGGATCCTTTGAGGACATTACGATGACACATTTGCCTAAGGAAGGTCAACTTGGCATGGTTACCGATGCTTTGTTTCAGGATTTTAATCAAGACGGCAAACCAGATCTGGTGCTGACAGGTGAATGGATGCCTATTACATTTTTGCAGAATTCTGGTAATGGTTTTGAAGATGTTACCAGCACTATGGGGATGGATCGTCATCTGGGCTGGTGGAATCGAATTATTGCCGCAGATTTCGACAATGATGGTGATTTGGATTTCATAGTCGCAAATCATGGCTTAAATAATCGCTATAATTTGGATCCACAGAAGCCGCTTAATATTGTATTTAAAGATTTTGATAACAATGGGTCAATCGATCCGATAATGTATTATCATTTAGAGGACGACCAAAATAAATTTGTACTCCACCAAAGAGATGACTTGATAAAACAACTTCCTGGGATAAAACGAAAATTCCCTTCTTATCATAAATATGCTGTAAGCACCTTTGAAGAAGTTTTTTCAGCAGATGAATTGTCAGGTGCTTCGACATTGGAAGTTAACTACTTAGCCAACAGCTACGTTGAAAACCTTGGTAATGGACAATACAAAGTTCGTGCATTGCCTATTGAAGCTCAATTTGCTCCTGCTTTTGGTTTATTGGCCATAGACCTCAATGAAAATGGTTTTACTGATTTGGTGATGAGTGGGAATTATTATGCCAGTGAACCACTTACGGGCAGATACAATGCATCAGTTGGCAATGTATTGATGAATAATGTCAATAATGGCAAGGCTGAATTTACCAATGTCCATTTCAGCAGTTCTGGTTTTTTTGAAGATAGAGATGCTCGCAATTTGAAATTGTTAAAAATGGGTGATGGTAGTAAAGTGATAATTTCATCGGCTTATGGTGATGTATTGAGGTTTTTCAAAGTCCAGAATGAGAGTCTGTGATGAGTGATGCGTGATACGTAATCCGTAATCCGTGATGCGTAATCCGTGATGCGTGATCGGTGAAGTGTGATGAATGACAAAAGTGACAGACAACCTACCTACCTTTGAGCTTTGAGCTTTGAGCTTTCAGCTTTGAGCTTTGAGCTTTCAGCTTTGAGCTTTGAGCTTTCAGCTTTGAGCTATCAGCTTTCCACCATCATTTTATCCCCGTTACTTGCCTGAAAACGTCATAATCCGCATCGCTGCACCTTACGAAACCTTCCGCACCGCATAATGCCCGTAAAGTTTCTTTGCCATCTTCGGTATTACTAAATTTTAAAAGAGCAATCGAAATTTTGTATGTGAGGTCTTTATTTGTGCTTTTCGAAAAAGTCAAGGCATCATTAGGTATAGGATCCGTAATTGCAATTATTTGCACTTTTTCTGTCACATCTGAATAGGTTTTTTCTAAAAGCGATCTCGCATCGTGAATAGTGCCATCTGAGCTGGGTTCTGAATAAAAAGTTGCTCCAGCATCTATTTGTCTTAAATATACTTTTCTAACCACTTCATTATGATTTCCACAAAACATCACTTTAGATGGTTTTACGTTGGCATTTTTTATTAATCGAGCAGGAAAAAGATATCCCGATGTTGAGGTAGAGTCAGTGTAGCCAATGCTTTT
Source organism: Cyclobacteriaceae bacterium (assembly GCA_036788235.1). Classification (GTDB taxonomy): domain Bacteria; phylum Bacteroidota; class Bacteroidia; order Cytophagales; family Cyclobacteriaceae; genus JAFIEV01. Next base: position 5,451 of record DAIQNU010000134.1, on the reverse strand, counting down.
ACCTTGTAGTTGAGCTATGCTTTTTATGCCCGAATTCGCGTGTACAATAATTTGACCCTGATAGGTTGATTTGCCATATCGCATAACGCGCATTTTAGCTGTAGCGCCATGTTTTTTATTGGCCAACAAATAAGATTGTGGATTTAGGATAGCAACTGCAGAAGCATCTTTACCAAAATCATCCACAAGGTCTGCCATATTAGCCGGAATTATGCCATTTACCTGTATCCCACTCTCTCGACTTAGAAAGTCAGTTAATTTCTGTAAATTTTTTTCCAGAGATTTCCGTTCGACCAGCGGCGTGACATAAAAATGAATTTTTTCCTGTACTACTTCACCTTCGATTTCATTTGATGTTATTTGGGAAAAAGAGCTGCACAAAAGTAGGGGAAGGCAAATGACGGTTATCAGTCGATAATTACTAATGAAAAACTGCATTCGTAAAACGTTCATGGGCTAAATGGTCGATAAAAATATTGCTTGAGTTTGTTCTCAAAATTTCCTCAAAATATAGGCGGAAATAAAATGTCCTTTCGTTTAATTTTAAAACATTTATTACAAGTGCTACGATGCTTTTTAAATACGCTCAGCCATTGAGCCTATCAAAGGGTAATTTGTAGCGGGAAGCTACTTTTTTTTAGGTACAAGCGGACGCTTTCACCAGCTTTAGATTTTATACAGATGCATAATGCCGTGGTTGTGCCAGCGGCCAACCACCTTTTCAATCATTCCTGCCTATTGAATACAACCTTTAAAACTTCTTCTCGGTAACTTCTTCCAATGGGTATCATTTTCTTACCTATTTCTACCTGATTTCCTTCCATGGTTTTGATTTTCTTTATAGGCACTATGTATGATTTATGCACACGAAGAAAATGTTGTGAGGGCAGACTTTCTTCAAGCGATTTGAGCGAAAGCAATGCAATAATTCTTTTTTCCGGCGTAAAAATTGAAACATACTCCCGAAGCCCCTCAATGTATTCTATATCAGCATGTGGAATTTTGTATAATTTATGATCGGCGTTTACAACCAAAAAACCATCTTCAGCAGGCAGCTTTTGTATGGCAGCTTCTTTTAATTGCAGATAATCGCGTGCTTTGTTTACCGCTTGCACAAAACGATCGAATGAAAATGGCTTAAGCAAATAATCGATGGCATCCAACTCAAATCCTTCGACAGCATATTCCGAATAAGCAGTAGTGAAAATCACTAATGGTTTTTTTTTGATACCTTTGAGCATATCAACGCCCGTAAGATCCGGCATTTGGATATCTAAAAAAATCAGATCAATGGTTTGGTGTGCGAGTTGATCGAGTGCTTCAATGGCATTTTTGCATTTACCAAGAAGTTCAAGTTGCGGGACTTTCCCAATAAAATTTTCTAAGAGGGTTCGTGCCAATTGCTCATCATCTACTACCAGGCATTTGATCTTCATAATGGCGTGTTTTATAATAATATTTTAAGCTTTACGCTGAATTCTTTGCTGCTTTGTCGAATATTAAGTTCATGTTTGCCAGCATATAATAAGGATAATCTTTTTTGAACATTTTCAAGTCCAATACCACCTTGCGCATCTTTGGCATGGGGGCTATTAGGTATGCTATTTTCCGCTTCGAAAGCAAGCCATTGGTCATTAGTCTCCAGTTTAATTTTTATCCAACCGTTTTCTTGATCTTCGATTTTACTGTGTTTGAAGCTATTCTCTATAAACGGAATAAATAATAAAGGGGCCACCATCTGGTTAGAATTTACATTGCTGAAATCCACCTGGATATTACCTTGATGTTCTTCTTTGAGTTTTTGTAAATCAATATAGTTCTTGATATAAGTAATCTCTTTTTTCAAGGGCACTTTATCTTCATTGCAATCATAAATAATATATCTAAGCATATCAGATAACTTAAGTATAACTTCTGGAGCGGCATCTGACTTGATTACTGTAAGGGCATAAATATTGTTAAGCGCATTAAATAAAAAATGCGGGTTGATTTGCGATTTAAGGAATTTTAATTCAGAATGAAGTTTTTCTCCTTTTAGGATAGCGGCTTCTTTTTCTCGTCGACCAGCTTCGCTAATCATAATATATGCTGTGGAGAGCAAATAGATGGCGGTGGTCAAAACTATGTTCATGATAACCCTGAAATACAGGTAAATAAATCTGGACATGAAGCCACTTTCATTACGCTGGTGATTGCCTTCTTGAAACTTCTTTAATATGTTCTCTTTTCGCCCAGGTATAGTTTGCTGATCTATAAAATCATAAACAAAAAATAATGCTATAAAAATAATCAAGACTAGAAAAATATATTCTGGATAGCGTTTCTTAAGAAAAAAAGTTGGCATCAATAACTCAGTATTGAGATAAGCAAATGCCATTTGAAGACAAATAAAAATCACACTTCGCAAAAGGGCGACCTCACTAGGAGAACGCCCACTCAGAAAGTATAGGAGAAATGCAAAATAACCCACCCAAAAAATGGCATGGCTTACAATCGTTTTAATATTGAGCTGCTTTTTAAGCATATATTTTAAAATGATTTGCAATATAGTTAAGCAACCTATTTGAATGAAACTTTATCAACAGCCAGCAGATTGTCTGGTATCAATATGCAAAATCCATCAACAAACGGCAAAGGTTTTGATTGCGGTTTGTTGAGATAATTACTCCGTTGGTTGAAAATATTTCTATAATTCCTGCTATATGCTGACATTTACGCATCAATTTTAGGTATTGACTATATTGTCGATATAGGTTGAAAAGTAGGTAAATCAACATCAATGAAAACGACTTCTCATATTAGCTTGCGCTTAGTTTGTTTATTTTTATTTGCGGGTATTCAAGTGGTGCAAGCTCAAAGACCTGGCGGCGATGCTCCAAAAATTGGTATCATAAGCGGCAAAATCTTAGACAACGACACAGGCACGGGTTTGGAATTTAGCAATGTAGGGCTCTACAACCAAAGAGATAGCTCATTAGTCACTGGAGCCATTACCGATGCCAAAGGTTCCTTTAAATTACAGGATCTTCCTTTTGGAAAGTTTTACCTCGAGGTAAATTTTATTGGTTATGATAAGCAAACCGTAAGAGATATTCAACTCACACCTCAAAATTCACAAGTAAATTTGGGTGAAGTTCGTGCAGGCTCGTCGCTAGTTCAACTCGAAGGCGTAGAGGTAACTGCCGAAAGATCTCGCGTGGAGTTTCATTTGGACAAACGCGTGATCAATGTTAGTCAGGATCTGAATGCAGCCGGAGGAACTGCCGTGGATGTTTTGGAAAATACGCCAGGTGTAACGGTAGATATCGATGGCAATGTAGCGCTAAGGGGGAGTAGCAGTTTTACAGTCTTTATAGATGGCAAGCCCAGTGTATTAAAAGGCAGCGATGCTTTGCAACAGTTGCCGGCGAGTATGATTCAGAATATTGAGATTGTCACCAATCCTTCTGCTAAGTATGATCCAGACGGTATGGCGGGGATCATCAATATTGTGATGAAAAAAAATGCCCTAAGTGGCATGAGTGGTATTATAAATGCCTCTGTCGGAACTAGAGATAAATATCGGACTGATTTTTTACTTAACTATAAAATGAACAAATGGAGCCTATTTGCGGGGCTAGACTTTAGTGATCAAAGATATTGGGGTTCGGGTAGCAGCAGTAGACTTAATACATTACGCGACACGGTTTTTACCATCGATTCAGAGAGCAGTCGGGTTATGCACAGGGAAGGTATGGTTTTCAAAGCCGGTGCTGAATATAGTCTATCAGACAATACATCTCTATCCTTAGAAGGCAACATAGGCAGTTGGGGATTTGGTCGCCAATCCAATTCAAGAATCACGGAATTTAGCCAGCCAGGTACAGGAGAAAGTGACTACTCTATTACCAAAACAAGAGCACCATTTTATGGTGAATACTACAGTATGAATACCAGTTTTGATCATCGTTTTGCTAAGCCTGGCCAAAAAATATCTGCTTTGTTTTTCTTTTCTGACGAAAGGGGAGGGTCTGAAAACTTTCAAAACATTTTTGCCAGTGACGCTTCATGGAACGTAATTGGCTTTGAACCCGATAGGCAAAATACATTTACCAATACAAATGGTATAAACACACGCTTTCAGACTGACTATGAAATGGCTGTGTTTGAAAAAGCCAAGTTTGAGACGGGTTATCAAATGCGCTACGAAAAGAATTTTCAAAATTTTGTTTTGCAGCAATTAGACAATGAAACAGGCGGCTGGATCGATAATCCTGAATTTAGCAACGACATGGATTTCGAGGAGCACATTCAAAGTATTTACTCAACTTTTAGTAGTGAATTCAAGGGACTAAAATATCAGGCTGGATTGCGCGGAGAATATACTTACCGACAAGTTTCGCAGCAATCTTTAGAATCACCTTTTGAACTTGACATGTGCAATCTTTTTCCAACCCTTCACTTTTCTAAAGATGTAGGTAAGGATCATCAGTTCCAGTTGAGCTACAGCAAAAGAATAAATCGCCCTAGAAACTGGGATCTGAATCCCTTTCCATCTTTTAGTGATCAGTTTACCATTAGGCAGGGCAATCCTATGTTACGTCCTGAATTTGTTGATTCCTATGAATTTGGGTACCAGAAGCGTATGGGTGTTTCCTTTCTTTCCATGCAATCTTATTATCGCATCACTACCGATATGATCACCAGAATTAATGAACTCAGGCCAGACGGCATTACCGTAATGACTGCAGAAAATATTAACAACGACTATTCTTTGGGTGCTGAGTTGATGCTCAATTATGAGTTTTCAAAATGGTTTTTGTTAAACACCTCAGCAAATATTTATAACTACCGCATTGAAGGTGTGTTGAGTGATGATATTGTGAATAGAAGCAGCAATAACTATGATTTCAGAGTAAATGGAACCTTCAAACTAAAAACTGATACCAGGTTTCAGGTGAATACTATATACAATGGACCCTCGGTAACTGCGCAAGGTAGCAGAGAAGCATTTTATTTCACCACGGCTTCGGTTCGCCATGATTTTTTCAATAAGAAAATTGCGGCTACGGCACAGCTGAGAGACATATTTGGCACCATGCGTTACAGATTTACCAATGAAGGCAATGGCTTTGTCAATAAAATGGAAATGCAACGTGAGCCCAGAGTGTTTACGCTGACATTAAGCTATAAAATCAACAATTATAAAAGAAACAGTGGTGGTCGTGATCAAGATGATGGCGGGGGCGGCAGTTTCAACATGGATATGTAATTTATTCTCTCCTATATAACCTGACTAAAAGTTCCTTCCGGCAAACGGCCAGAAGGGCTTTTTCTTTATTAAGAGGTAGAGAAAGCTTGTTTTAATTGTGGTAGTACTGTTGATTTTTGTGGTTAGCGCAGGTGCTTTTTCAATTCCTCTGGATTTCTTCTTGTGTCCCAGAACATTTGAATCATCATTTCCTCACCTCT
>DAIQNU010000133.1:1238-9015 GCA_036788235.1 Cyclobacteriaceae bacterium | reverse complement strand
GTTTTATGTACAGATTGTAAAAATGAAATTTTATTTCAAAACTGAGGTAGTAAAAACTTACTTCCATGCATTTATAGGTAGAAGTGAATAATTATGCAAAACAAGGATTTTTATCTTTCAGCTCAGGAACTTGCCATGGATCACGATTTTATCCAATGGGTAAAACAACCTACTAAGGAGCTCAATGATTTTTGGCACAATTGGCAATCGAGTAATAAACAGCGAGAGAAGATTGTTTATGAAGCCAGGATATTGGTTGCAGCTATAAAATTCAAAGAAGATGCAAGAATAGACGCAAGGATACCTATTATCAAAAATAATATATACAATAAAATACGGCCTAAATCTACACCAAATATTGTCTATCGAACTTACTATCAATACTTTAGCTTGGCAGCGGTGATCACTGGTTTTATATTGCTGGCAACCTTCGTTTTCTATGCCATAAATCACCAATCAACTATATACAGTACAGGAAACGGAGAGGTGGGAAGTTATGTATTGCCCGATAGCTCTGTATTAATATTAAATGCCAATTCTTCAGCCATGTTTAAAGAGTCAGAGTTTAAAAATGGCAACAGGAATTTGACCCTAACAGGCGAAGGTTTTTTCTCGGTAACACATACAAAGAATAATTCTAAATTTTATGTGCATATTAATGATGCCCGGGTAGAAGTATTGGGTACTGAATTCAGTGTTTTTAACCGAAGAGGTAAAGTTCATGTCGTTTTGCAATCAGGCAAAGTAACTTTTACGGAGTCGGTAAAACAGCCTGAACTCAAGGAACATGTTATGGAACCTGGTGATATGTTGATGTTTACTGAAAAAGAGGCTGCAATGCAACTGAAAAAAGTTATACCGGAAACATATTCTACCTGGATAAACAACCGACTTGTTTTTGACAATACAGAAATATCTGAAGTAATCGCTACACTGGAAGATAACTATGGATATCAAGTTCAGCTTCATACTAAGAAGCTTCAGGACGAAAAGTTCTCCGGCTCGGCTCCTGTTGATAACGTTCAAGAGCTCCTTTTGGCATTGGAAATCGCATTTGAAGTAAAAATAACGAAGAAAAACAATATGCTTATGATAACAGAATAAAACGAAAAATACTTGAATGAAACTGTGCTGGTAATGAATTGGAAACCTACTGGCAATGAATTGAAATTGTATTAACTCAAACTAAAAATCTCTACACTTATGAGTAAAACGCTACATCGTTTTATGCTGGGATTGCTATGCACTCAGCTAATAACCTATCATGTTTACAGTCAGGACTTTGCTTTATCGAAGTCAAAAATTTCAGACTCTATTCAGAAAAGCCAATCAGAACAAATGGCACTTTCTGTGTTGCTTACTGAACTTGAAGAAAAGTTTCAAATTAGTTTTAACTACAAAGTTTCATCAGTTAAAAACAAATATGTAAAGAAGAGTGATTACTTAATTGAAACTGATCGGTTAGAGGAAAATCTTAAAGAAATTCTTAAGCCACTACAATTGTCAATTGAAAAGGTCGGTCAGGACAATTATGTTATTTTGGAAATTAAGCAAGAAGAAAAACAAACGATTAAAAAAATTAAAAGTTCAGCAGGTACGAGTAGCTATGGCAATGCCTGGCAAAATGCACCGACACTATTGACCGCCAACAAGCTACAGATTTCAAGCAGTAAACAAAACCTGGTGGTAAGTGGGAGAATCACAGGGTCTGATGACAACGAGGGAGTCATAGGCGTCAATGTTGTATTAAAAGGCACTTCACTAGGAACCATAACCGATGCCAATGGGCGATTTTCGCTTTCGTTACCCTCTGGCGACGGCATTTTAGTATTTTCCTATATAGGCTACAAAACTCAGGAGGTGGCTATCAACAATCGAAGTATGATAGATGTAGTCATGGCCGTAGACATGACGCAACTGGAAGAAGTAGTGGTTGTTGGCTATGGTACTGAAGAAAGAAGAAACATCACAAGTTCTATATCATCCGTTAAGGGTAAAGATATTGAAAACCTACCGGCTGCGAGTGTTGAGTCATTGTTTCAGGGGAGAGCCCCCGGTGTCCAGGTAGTACAAAATTCTGGTACACCTGGTGGTGGTATATCGGTACGTATTAGAGGTTCTTCTTCGATAAATGCTGATAACGAGCCCTTGTATGTTCTTGATGGTGTGCCTATGAACTCCGGAAATTTCTCTAAGCTTGATCAAGATTTAGGTAGTGGTGGAGCCAATGTATTAGCAGATATAAATCCGAACGATATTGAGTCTATCGAATTTCTAAAAGACGCAGCATCTGCATCAGTATATGGTGCCCGAGCCGCTAATGGAGTGGTGCTTATTACCACCAAAAGAGGAAAAATGGAGCAGACGAGTTTCAATTTCAGCATGTATCATGGTATACAACAAAAGTGGCGTACACTAAACCTGCTCAGCTCGCAAGAACAAGCAGAGCTAGCACGCGAAGCCAGCTTTTTTGCAGGCCAGGGAGCCAATGAAGTTATTAGTTCAGGTGCGGTTGAAACAGATTGGCTCGATGAAATCTTCAGAACAGCTCCAATATCAAACTATGATTTCTCAATTAGAGGCGGGGAAAAGAAAATCAAATATGCACTGAGCATGGGTTATTTCGATCAGGAAGGTATAATGATAGCCACGAGTTTCAAACGGTATTCTACCCGATTAAACCTTGATTATCAACTATCTAAAAGAATAAGCATAGGTACTAGTCTTATGCTAAGTCGCTCAGATCGTGATCGTTCAGATGCAGGTAACACCAACCAAGGTGTTCTTTCCAATGCGGTAAGAAAATTACCTTCTGTACCAGTATATGATATATTTGGCAATTATGTTTTAGGAGATCCTATAGGACGGTTAAATCCTGTAGCGATTGCTAATGAGGTGACTTTTAGAACTATCAATGACAGAGCCGTTGGGAGTATTTTTGGCATAGTCGAAATTTTGCCGGGACTTACTTTTAAATCTTCTTATGGCATTGATTATATATCGGTGAAAGACAATCGTTTCTATCCCAACACTGCTGAACAAAACAGCAATAGGAGCGCCTTTAACGGTATGAATCAAAATTTTACCTGGTTGAACGAAAATATCCTCACCTATTCCAAATCGTTTGAAGGCAGGCACAACCTTACTGTCCTAGCAGGGCACAGTGTACAAGAAAGTTTGATAGAAGGAATAGGTATTACCACTATTGGAGCACCTACAAATGCCATTACATATGCAACATCAGTTCTGCAAAATGGTGGTGCAACAGGTTCATCTTGGGGTTTAAGTTCCTTGTTTGGACGTGCTAGCTACGATTACAGTGGGAAATATCTGCTTGCCGCAAGCTTTAGGAGAGATGGTTCTTCAAGATTTGGAAAGGACAATCGCTTCGGGTTTTTCCCATCTGCTTCTGCTGGCTGGAGAGTATCTGCCGAACCATTCATGCAGAATATTAGTTTCCTTAATGATTTTAAAATTAGGGGAAGTATTGGTTCGGTCGGAAATCAAAATGGTATTGGCGATTTTACACATAGAGGTCTATATCTCTCGGGAAACAATTATTTAGGTCGCAATGGTTTATTTCCTGACGAAATACCCAACAGTAATTTAAGATGGGAAACTACTGTACAAAGCAACCTGGGTATCGATGTATCTATATTGAATAATAGAGTACAATTTATAGCTGATGTTTATTATAAGAAAACCAATGACCTATTGGTTAGAGTGGATATTCCTTCGACAACAGGTTTCCCTAATACATTGGTCAATATCGGAAACGTAGAAAACAAGGGTCTGGAGATGAGTTTGATCACTGAAAACCTTACCGGAGCATTTAAATGGTCTACAAGTTTCAATATCGGATTTAATGAAAATAAAATTCTAAAGCTCGAAAATGATAGTCTTGACATTACTTCTTCTCTAGGGGCTTCTCTAGGGTCATCCAATGGTATAGTTGGCCGGGCAAGGGTAGGAGAACCTATAGGATCTTTCTTTGGACACAAATTCTTAGGCGTATATGCAACAGATGCCGACAATGAAATGGGTTTGAGACAAGGCGGGCCTGAAGGATACATATTCAGAGGCGGAGACGCAATTTTTGCTGATATCGATGGCAATGGTTATATAGATGCAGATGATATCGTAAACATCGGTCGAGGATTTCCCATTATGCAAGGTGGTATTATCAATGACTTTTCATATGGTAACTGGTCATTGAATGTATTTTTACAGTACTCCTACGGAAATGAAATCTTTAATCAAACCAGGGCTATTACGGACAATATGACAAACAACCGTGCTTCTAAACATGTGTTGCGCAGATGGAGACAGCCGGGTGATATTACTGATGTGCCACGAGCAATAGCTGGTTCAGACCCCGCCGGCAATGCACGTTCCTCTTCGCGCTGGGTAGAAGATGGCTCATATTTAAGAGTGAAAACAGTGACATTGGCTTATGATTTACCATACGCAGCAATCGAAAGATTTCGTATCAGAAATTTGAAGCTGTATGCAACGGCACAAAACCTGTTCACATTTACGCGATATACCGGATTTGATCCTGAAGTCAACTTTTCATCAAATCCACTTCTATTTGGGATAGATCTAGGAACCTATCCTCAAGCGAGATCAATTATTTTCGGTCTTAATGTCGGATTTTAACCTTAATTAGCCATGATAAAGAAATATATCAAATACATATTATGTCTAACAATTTTTGCGGGGAGTTGCAATGTGTTAGATCATGAACCAATCACCCAATTAGCTCCCGAACAAGTATTTACAGAATTCTCCGGAGCCGAAGCTGCATTACTGGCTGGATACGCCAATTTGGCCGGGCAAACCAACAATTTACTCATCTATGGCGATGTGCGTTCAGATGTAGTGTCGGATGAATTTGGGTGGATACAATGGCAAAGTTTACGCAATAACGTAATTACCCCTCAAGATGGCATTGTCAACTGGAATGCGTTTTACACAGGGCTTCATAGAATTAATGATGTAATTTTCCGGGTTCCGAATATCCAACATCCTTCTATGAACTCAAATGGTACAGGAACCAATCTGGAAGACAATACTGCGGTATCACGGAGAGATCAGCTTTTGGGCGAGGCCTTATTCCTAAGGGCAATTAATTATTTTTATATGACAAGAATTTGGGGTAATGTACCGCTGATAAAACTTCCTAGTAATTCGGTTGATCAAAATGCTTATCCATCGAGAACAGCTACTGCAACTGTAATGGATTCCATAGAAGAAGATCTTATTGAAGCTATTAGACTATTGCCTGATAGATACAATGATAATCTTGAAACCAGGGGTAGAGCAACCCGAGGTGCGGCTAAAGCAATATTGGCGCAATTGTATATGTGGCAAGGAGCCAATAATGATGCATTGCCACTATTGAATGAAATAATTAACACACCGGTGTACAATTTGGCCAGTGAGTTTTCTCAATTGTTTATTGCGACCCCCTCTGGAGCTGGAGGAAAAAATATCAGTAACGAGCTTATTTTTGAATTGCAATTTGACCATAGAAATTTAGCAACGAATAATCTTTCAAATCTGCTTTTGCCTACGACCGAATCGCTCCCGGATAATGAAAGACCCGGAGGTCAACATCAATTGGTGCCATCTGAAAAGCTATTCTTGTCGTATGAAGACAATGATACCCGCAAGGATGTAACACTTAGAACTACGGCACTTCCCGGAGGTTATTGGGCCGCTAAGTACCAGGGTACGCGTGTAGATAACACAAGAAGACAAGACAGCAATTTTCCAATAATTAGATTGGCAGATATTTACCTCTTAAGAGCCGAAGCATTGGTGAAATTGGGACGTGAAGGTGATGCGATCAATGATCTTAATAGAGTGCGTAGAAGGGCTTATTCAGTACCATTAAATCAAACATCGCCCCATGATTATCCCAGCGATTGGGATGATGATCAAGGTATAAATAATGTGGCATTGGCTATTGAAAATGAGCGGCTAAAAGAACTGGCATTTGAAGGTCATAGGTACTTTGACTTAGTGCGAAATGATAGACTTGCAGCGGTTGCCGATATTAGTGAGCCTATACTATTGCCAGTGAGTGAAAGACAAATTGAACTCAATCCAAATTTGGCACCAAATAATCCTGGCTATCAATAAAATGGATTCAATGCTTAAGTTTTTCATTTTAAAATATTTAAGATATGCGACAAATTAAAAAATATATATCAGTAATAATGATGGCTGTGGCTTATTCAATTGTGCTGCAAAGCATAATAGCCTGTACGCCTGAAGACGATTTCGTTCCCAATACGGTTAATGTCAATATTTATGATCGACTTGTTAGTGCCGATAGGGCACAGTACGATTCATTAATTATTGCACTTGACAGATCTGAACTTGATGTATTGCTAAAAAGCGAGGGAAATTTTACACTCTTCGCTAAGCGAAACCAGGCATTTAGGGAAGCCAACATATCTCCTTCGGTCATGGATCCAACGGAGCTTCGCAATTTTATGGAGTATTATGTGGTAAATGAAGCGGTAAGTATGGATGCATTGAATGAGTTTACAACCATTGAAACTCTTTCAGGAGAACCTGTTTATGTTTCTTTAGAGCGATGGTTCAGAACATTAAATGGCCGTGGTATCCAGAATAGAGATGTTTACGCTTCAAATGGTCTCATTCAGGTCATGAATAATTTTATCCCAAGACCTGATAAAAATCTACTTGAAGCTGCCACTGAATTAGGACATACAATATTTGTAGAGGCTGTTGATGCAGCAGATTTAAATGATTTCTTTACAGATGAAAACAATCCTATAACAGTTTTCATACCTAATAATGAAGCCTTTGAAAGTCTCCTTAGTGATGCAGGTTATGCTACCTTGTCAGACATTCCTATGAGTCAACTGAGAAATATTTTATACTATCATTCGCTGTCAGGCAGGAGATACTACCGCGATTTAATGAAACCTTTTACGCCAAACTTTGATGAGGTATGGAGTCCGGGTGCAGATGTAAATACAACGATTTTACCATCATATTTCACAAGTACTTTTGTACAAGGCTCTGATTTAGAGCTAATCAACAGAGGTGCGGTACGGGTTAAAGGAAGAGGAAATACTAATGAAATTAATCGGATTACCGGATCAGGTGTCAACGAAGGTTTTACTGCAACCAATGGAACTATTCATGTAATCGGTGAAGTATTACTATTTGAATAAATCGTAAAATAATCAGTGTAGAATGCCTTTATCCTGTCAAAAACAAGGTAAAGGCATTCTAAATTACCAAATAAATTCTGTTTTGCACTCATACTAACCCACAATTCGTCGACCAAAATTTACAGACATTCTGATAAGGCCGAGTGCTATATCAACCTTTAAATTGTTCAACAACATGAAAATATTTTTACCTGGTTTATCATTCTTTGTATGCATCCTTGCAATCTTTGTTCAAACGACATATGCGCAAACAGATGTGTCAGTATCCGGTGCCCCGCTCATTATTAATGGTGCTGATAAAATTCCTGTTGGTATGTTTGGAGTGCACGCCACCACCTTAAATGCAGCTACCGCCGAAGACTGGGGCGTAGAAATGGTACGGGTTATCCAGTTTAATCCAGGTAACGTAAGCATACCTGGCAATAGCAACAATGTGCCTGACAATATCAGCACAACCATCGACTGCTTTTGGGACAGGTACCACCCTGCACTTCAACTTACTAACCCAAACACTTGGCAAAGTGTGCTCGAAGAAAAAGCCACAAATTACGCCAATTCGGTTA
>DAIQNU010000133.1:0-1228 GCA_036788235.1 Cyclobacteriaceae bacterium | reverse complement strand
TTAGTGCCGCAGGTGTGCCGGGCATTCTTGAATTCTGGAATGAACCCTACCTGAACTGGGCATCGAAACCTGCGGTAAATTACGATCCGAGGTATTATGAACAAGAAGACATAGTTGAAAATGGACCGGTAAGTATACTGGGTCAGACTGAAGAGCTCGAACACATGATCTGGAAAAACGGAAAATGGTTTGAATACGTTTCCGGACAAAATGATGGTATAATTGGCAACTATGTATTCCTTTCCAACAACTGGAGTGTTTTTAATGCATTGCAACCCGGGCAGGAAGCTACAGTACAAGGTAGAACCTTTCGTTGTATCTCCCGTCTGATGCCAGTCGATACAACCCAGGCCTCATTTTATTCTTCTTTTTACAATGGGAAATTGTATGATGATATGCTAACGGTTTTTGGTACGAAGCTCAAATCTCTACAACCAGATATTCCATTGCTTGCAGGTTGGGGCATGAACATCTTTCAGGAAAACTGGCGCCCATGGCATACCATATACAAACCGACCATTGATGCCAACATTTCACTTATCGATGGTGTTCACGAGCATCATTATGGCGGAGATACACGAACCGTGACTGCGAGTTATGAAGTGGTGTCAGCCTATACTGATCGAATTCATAATAAGCGATTGAAATTTTACAATACTGAAGCAGGTGGTCAACTTGACCCTCAACAACCTGGCAATATTGGTACGGCACCTGTGAGCCCTGTTGGCGCTATGACCTATTCTTTGCGAGATATTATTTTCAATTTGTCCAGGAGCCCAGATAAAGCCGTAGCAAGGGCAACGCATCAGGCGCACCTAAATGGAGGCGATCCTTTTGCTTTTAGAATGTTAAAGCCTTTGCGGGGTGAAATGATATATACTTCAAGCAGTGACGATAATGTATGGGTCGTGTCGAGTAAAAATGAAAACACCATGACTGTGGTACTTTTTAATGACTCAAACGATCTGCAAACTGTCAACCTACAATGCACCTCACCTTTAGGCTTAAGTTTCGCAGGTGCTGAAAAATTATCAGTGGCTATAAATGGTGATGCATTAAGCATGAATTCCGAAACACTAACTGCCACAGGTACTACTTATAGTAATAGTGTTGAATTGTCTGGAAAAACAGCCGTCACCTATGTTTTTAACCTGGGTGGTAATATTTCGAATCTGAGAACCCCGATCAACATCGATCAATTTTTTGCAGCCGAAATATTAGAAACCAT
>DAIQNU010000132.1:0-9036 GCA_036788235.1 Cyclobacteriaceae bacterium | reverse complement strand
ATCAACATGCTGTTGCTATATACGGCTAACTCTACGTTGGGTGAGTTAGGTATAATCGTTACTTGTCCGCGCTGTGAGCCACCAATTGAGGTACCACCTTTTACATTGAAAGAGGGGTTGTATGATTGTCCCAAAGCAGGTACTTGAACGTTAAGCTTGTTTCCACAGTTCAAATAAAGTGCTTGTACAGAAGCCGACTGAATTTGGATTACTGGTCTGGCAACAAAGTACTCAATCTCTTGAGTATATACTTCGTCATTTATCTGTATTTCAGCAGTAAAAGTTTTACGGGAAAGACCATCTTTATCATAAGTACCAGCCGAAGCCGTAAAATCGACGTCACCAAAACCTTCTTCATCCACTTTCAGCGAATTACCATCAAGTTTCATACTTGGCTGTAAACCTGATGCAGAAGCTGAGATAAACATTTTAGCTTTGTATTTAGCGCCTGCAGCTACTACTTTTGACTCAGGTAATACCATAGGTACTATTTTGTCAAAAGCAACATCTTTGGCGCCTACCTGCCTGGCAAGTTCATCCAGTGCAAGGGCTTCCATATTTAGCACCTGATTGTTCAGCTGGCTTATTGATGCCATACCTGCAGCGGTAGGAATACTCTCAAAATATAATGCCGAGAAGTCTTTTTCGCGCTGGTTTCGAAGTGTTTTAAAATAAGGGTCGTCTTTGCCATCTAAGGCAAATTTCTCAAAAGGACGTCCGGTTTGGGCAGTAAGAAAGTCGGCATATTCATTCATTTTTACCTGTAATTCCTTACCTTTTTTCTCACGGATCATCATATTGGCTACTTCGTCCATGTCTTTGGCTCCGACGAGCATTTCGCCGTCCCAACCACCGGTTCTTTGTGCCATTTCTTCACGGAGTCCGTTGCCGTATTGGATCATTTTACGTGTTTCTGCACGTACAATTTTTGCTTTATCCAATACTTTTACATCATCTTCGCGTTGTCCTTTTTCATCAACAACACCAGAGATCCTTGCGATCACATTGTCGTTTTTTGAATCATTTTCTTTTACCTGCTTTGCAAGTACATTATCAAGGAAGACAAATCTTTCGAGTACTGCTGAGTCTACGTTCAATGCAAGCATCGCCGTAAGCACCAGGTACATCATGCCGATCATCTTCTGTCTTGGTGTTTCTTTTCCACCTGCCATAATATCTGCGTTTTAGGGTTTAATTAAGATGCTTTCATGGCATTGATCATGCCGCCGTAGATACCATTCAGTTTAGTAAGATTGGTTGTAAGCTTACCAATTTCGGCTTTAAATTTCTCAGTATCTTCAGATGCTGACGATATGCTTTCCATGGTTTTAGTCAGGTTAGCATAAAATTTATTCATATTTTTAATATGACTGTTCGCATCATTAAGTTCCATTTCATATACAGCGTTTAATGCACCTAGATTTTTGGTGACTGCCTGTACCTGGTTGTGATATTCTTTGGCATCTTTTGAAGCCGTTGCCATTTCTGTGGTCGCGCTTTTAGATACACTGGCCATTTCCATCATTGAATTCACACTTTCTACGTATGATTTATTCATTTTATTGATGTTACCAGTTGCCAATTTTACTTCTTGGTTGTAAGATTCTGTAGAGTCAGCTACATCACCTAATTTACCAAGTTTGCCGGTAGTTTCAGCTAAATTTCTCATGCCTCTACCAAGGCTATCGATCAATTCAGGGCCAATTTTCGCGCTGCCCATCATGGCATCAAGTTTTTGGCTAACTGAGTCAGGTTGTTGTAAACCTTTGTTTACTCTTGGTCTTGGAGCAGGATCGCTGTCTTCTGCCAATTCCGGATAAACCTTAGACCAATCCACTTCTTTATGCTTAGGTTCGAACGCAGAAAGAAAAAATATGATTGCTTCTGTGGATAAACCAATACCCAACATTAAAGCTGCACCTGGCCAATGGAGAAGTTTAAACATTGCTCCACAGATAACAACAGCTGCACCTATACCGTATATCTTCGGCATTATTGAGCCGAAAAATAGTTCACTGAAACCGCCTTTTTTGCTACTCATCTTTGTAATTATTTTAGGTTAGATTAAAAGTTCAATTTTGATAATACTAATTATTGATTAAAATTCTTGTCCGGATGATCTTCCCAGGTGTGTCATTACACAACGGAATCCGATAAATGCTCTGGTAGAATCCTTGAATTCATAAGATCTTGTGCCTGTTTCCAGGTAATAAGCAACATCTTTCCACGAACCACCGCGCACAAGCTTTCTGGGTTCATTTTCATCGAAATAAGTTGGGTTTAGATCCCATACTAAAGGAACTGAGGCAGGGTTAAAAGCATCTTCACACCATTCAGAAACGTTACCTGACATGTCATACAAGCCCCAGTCGTTAGAAAAGAAACTATAGGCAGGCGCAGTGTAAGCGAAGCCATCATCGTAATAATTTCCTCTTCCAGGCTTAAAGTTGGCTAGCATACATCCTTTGGCATTCCTTATATAAGGCCCACCCCATGGATACTTCGCCATGTCACGGCCACCACGAGCAGCATATTCCCACTCGGCTTCAGAAGGCAATCTAAAGTTTGGCATTGGCCATTCTCCGACTGATTCACGGAAATCGTTGAGATAATTTGTACGCCAAGCTGAAAAAACTTTGGCAGCCTCCCAGCTCACACCCACTACAGGGTAATTATCAAAAGCCGGATGCCAAAAGTAATAATCGAGCAATGGATCGCCCATGTGGTGAGTAAAGTCTTTAACCCATACGGTTGTATCAGGATAAAGCTTCGTCATAATAAAATCCTCTCCGTAAACTTGCATGGAATCTTCGAGAATACCTTCAATAAATTGACGATACTCGTTGTTTGTAATTTCAGAATCATCCATGTAAAATGAGCCAATTGTTACTTGCTTATTGAAGTTCATTTGCGTGGCCGCAACATCTTCATCAGCTTGACCCATGTGGAAAGTACCAGCAGGAATTGGAACCATACCATAAGGTATTACCATTCCCGTCCATTCGCGGCCGGGAACACCGACCAATTCGCCTCTATCTCCCTGTCCGCCGCCTAAAAGGCCGCACGACTGCAAAGTGAGGGATAGCGCAACCAGAAAGGTTGCGTGCTTAAACATAACACGATAATTATTCATAACACCTATTTTAACAACACAATTTAAAAAAGCTCTGCATCTTCATTTGCCCTACAGAGCCAAATTTTCTTTATTTCAACTGCCTTAAAGTCCTATAAACTAAATGACAATATTTGTGATAAAAATCCTATTACAAAATAGCCCATAATCTCAGAGATAAACCATTCACTTTTTACGAATTTCTTACTAGTGCCTGAATCTAGGAGTTCTTACTACTTTTTTACCTCCGCCTGTTACTGCCGGAAGTGCGTAGCTTAGTAATAATTCATGTGAAGTGGCCCGCTTGGCTTCTTGTGCTTCTATTACATAATCCATTGAGTAGCCCAAACGCAATGTCTTATCTTTAAGCAAACTGTAGCCCAATAACACTATAACAGCTTCTGACTGGCGTACGGATAAGCCAGCCCATAATTTTTCATCATACGTTCCAACGACAGACAGGTCGAAAGAGTATGTATTAAAATCAGTTTTTACTAATAATGAAGGTGTAACCACCCAGTCAAGATTTGCTTCGATATTGTAACCACCCGTAATGTACATGTGATTTTCAAGCGCACTTCTTGAATCATCTGAACCAAAATCAAATTCTGATTTTATAATATGGTTCATACTTACACCACCATAATATTTTTCGGTTTTATAAAATATACCCACGCCCATGTCCGGACGTACTTGAGATTCCTTTCCTTCACCTAATAATGCGTCGTTTGGATCAATCGGTCTGTGTTGATCGAAATCGAAAGATTGAGAGTAAATACCTGCGCGCAAACCAAAACTCATTTTCCCTTTTCCTACTTCAAGATGGTAGGCAAAATTTCCTTGTATTTCCAGATTATTTACTGGGCCAAGCTTATCGCTAACCACCATGATACCGGCACCACTCCGCAATCGCAAAATTGGTGCATCCAATGTGATTATTTGGGAAACCGGTGCTCCTCCCGGATCATATGTTCCTGTATACCCAAGCCATTGGCTCCGATGCATCACCTGAGCTTTAGCTATCCCTTCAACCCCTGCATAGGCTGGGTTTAAGAATAGGTTATTCATCATATACTGTGACAAATGGGTGTCTTGCTGGCCTATAGCCTTAATGGAAATGCCTAATAGCAATACCAAACCAACGAAAATGTGTCTTCCTGCAACAAACATAGGGCAACGTTACGAAATTAAGAATTCGAAAAATTACGATTCTGAGTTATTTAATACTAAATGTAATATTAAATAAATTGTTCTACCAACTATTGCCTGCTGCTTTCCTAAAATTTTACTTAATATTATTGGCTTCGCGTATGTAAACCTCTAAGGCTCCGGTCATTGAAGGAGCATTTGGCATAGGTGCTTCAATATCAAGGATCAAACCTGCATCTCTTACAGCTTTACTTGTAGTAGGACCGAAGGCTGCTATTCTTGTATTATTTTGTTTGAAATTAGGGAAATTTACAAATAATGAGTTAATACCTGACGGGCTGAAGAAGGCTATGACGTCATAATTTACGTCTTTGAGGTCTGATAAATCACTGGCAACCGTCTTATAAATGATGGCTTCGGTGAATTGATACCCATTTTCTGTTAAAAAATCGGGGATATCATTTTTCCGAATGTTGGAACATGGCAAGATATATTTTTCGTTCTTATGTTTCTTTAAAATCTCAAGAAGATCCTGGGCAGTTTTCGAACCCGTGAAGATCTTCCGCTTTCTGATTACAATATATTTTTGGAGATAATTGCTCGTTTGGTCTGAAATACAAAAGTATTTCATATCTGCCGGTACATCTATTTTACTTTCTTTGCAAAGTCTAAAAAAGTGATCAACAGCATTTCTGCTGGTAAAAATTACAGCAGTGTGCTTCAATATATCTACTTTTTGCTTTCGAAATTCCTTAATATCAATAGGCTCTATCTGAATGAATGGGCGAAAGTCTATGATCAAATCATATTTGGTGGCCAGCTGATGATATGGTGAGTTTTGCTCTTCTTTAGGTTTTGGCTGCGAAACCAGTACTTTTTTTACTTTCTTCAATCGATCCTTATCACTTTCAATCATAATCCAAATGAAATTCTAAAAAGGTTACGGCTTAATGCTTAATACACCATAAAATATTTTATTCCGGCGATTAAGGGAAAAATTTCTGTGATGCAAAGGTAGGAAAATAAATGAAGAAAATTAAAACCAGACGCCCGCTTCAACCTGAAAAATATGATTATCAGTCTTATAAGATTAAATATTACAACTATGAATGCCAGCATGTTAATAATATTTATCATTTGTTGTTGCCAACTTATCAGTACTACTGAGACAATACTAAAAATTATGATATGAAAAAATTTTGAAAGACGGATAAAGTCGAAAAAGTAAACATTTACTCCCTGGCCAAGATCAAAAAGATTACCAACTTTATAGATCAATATATATTTGGCGAGAATAAAAATATAAACAATAATGGTCAATACCAGCCATTGAAAAATTAAATTATAACTCTCCATTATGCTTAGGTGATACCCCATACGATTGTATTGGTCATATACGATAATCAAAAAGGCCAACATAGCAGCGTGCACCAGTAAGAATGAAACGGTAGACGAAGAAATCATCCGGGTTTGATTAAAACTTTCGTCTCTTGATCTAAATGAAAAAATCCCTTCAATAGCAAAAAAATCTCCAAAGGTTTTAGGAAATGCATTTAATAATAAAGCATAACCCGCTACCAACAATAAAACTATAATCAGCAACAATTCTGTAGTGATATTGTGGTTTCTATACAATATTGGATTTGGGCTTTCAGATTCAATATTCATTTCGCCCGGAACGAGAATAGCCGCAGGAACAGGTTTAAGTCCTCCCTTATGATATAAAGTTATATATATTGTGTCGACGCGAAATTTTCCGGCAAGGCTATCTATTTGCCATAGAATATTGGTCTCAAAATTATTTCCTGCGAATAGTATTTTTTCTTTATAAAAGATGGAAGTACTTGGTGGGAGCTCCATGTACAATAGATTGCCCCTATGCCTTCTGACAGGAATTATATAATGCAAGTGAGGCACGTCTCCAAAGATCGATCCTGCAAATGGTAGTAATTTTTGCTCTGATTCATTAAAATACCAAACTTCGCCAGTTAAATTTTTAACTACCATATGACCTTCCGGCCAATTTTGAGCATGCAACTTCTGTAGAAAGCCCAACTCTAAAAATAGCAATATAAAAAGTAATCGTGTCATCTGGTTATTGGCCATAATGCTGCAAAGTTATCAGCACATTGCAAAATGTTGAATTTTTCTGCTATAATAATTAAAACAATCCGGTAAAGCCAAAATGTAGACGCGCACCACCGCTTCCAAACTTTTGATCGGCAGCGTTGCCCATGGCGTAAATTAAAGTAAATAAACCAGCTTTTACTGGTAAACGTAGCCCTGCGCCTATACCAAGAGGATAATCCAGATCGATATTGTCAGCTAAACCTTGCTGCAATATTGCTTGATCGTACAAAGCAAATAATTGTGTACCTCCCGTGCTGCTGATCCTAAATTCTGCTTTGATCAGCGCAAAATGTCTGGTGAAAAAGTGGTTTTCATTGAATCCTCTAATACTATTGTATCCACCAAGACGAAACAAATCATTGATAAAAAGAGCGCCACCTTGTAACCAGGCCGCACTTGATAACAAAGCAATTTGACTTCGCTTTCCGGTTTTAAAGTACTTTTCCAAATCAATTTTTGCCCTGAACTGCCAGGTATTCAAACGTAGACTATCACCATCAAAAGCATTGCTTATTTTTTTATTGCCCATCATTAGCAATGTCGCAGTTTTAAATCCTTTTTCAGGATAGAATATATCGTCTAACATGTTGTATTCATGTAGCAGGCCAAAATACTGCAATTTGAAATTGGCTGCCTGGTATTCATTGCCGGCTATTATGGCTTTTTCTTGATCTAGTGTTCTGGAGTCATTCCATTGGGTGCTAAGTCCAAAACGCTGGTAATTACCTAATGCCATGACGATTTGCGCACTGAACTCAGTATTTAAAAACGTACTGTCCTGTCGTAATAAGTCAAAAGCTGCCGAAATTTCCAGCGGGGTTCCCAATAAAAATGGATGTACGTAGCCCATATGTAATATCTGAGATGATATGTCAGTTCGCTGCCATTGCATATCAAATTGCTTTGCAGATGCAAACAGATTTTTCAACGAGAGGTCAACAATACCTGTGATCAATGTTTTACCATCGCGACCTTGTCCCGGCATTATACCGATCAATCCATCTGCTCGGTTAACTCTCCGCGATTGCAGGTTCAACTCGATCAAAGCCCTGTCTTCTTCAAAAAAAACTTGTGGGGCCTCTTTAAGCTGCACAAATGGCAAACGGGATATTCTGTAAGGGATACTTTGGATAGCTGCCTCATTGTACAATCCTCCCTTTTCGATTCTCAGGTGTCTGTGTAAAAAATTTTGCTTGAGACCAGTGTACCCTGGAGTGCTAATAGTATCGAAAACAACTGCAGAACCCAAATTTAGCAAAATACCTGCTGATACACTGGCATTAAAAAAACGAACAGAATCGAGTCTGGCTTTTGCAAATGGAAAACCTGATTTTTCTGCATCTTTGATTAGTTGATCAATAGCTGCCTCTATGGTAGCTAATCTAAATGGCTTTTGCTCTAGATGCTTAACATTGGTAGCAGGTTGCCATGATTCATATTGACCTTCAATGTATAAATTTATCTGCTGCAACTGAAATAAGGGGCCAGTTTCAATTTCATAGATTAGTGTATCGGTATTATCTAAAGAACTCTTAAGAAATGACTTAAGAAATCCTTCTGCTACATATTTGGCGATTTGATCATTAATATAGGTCTCAACTTCCGATTGGTTATTAAAATATAAAATTTCCTGCTTGGGCTTTTTGTTCTCAAAGAGTATTTGAAGCGAAACGATTACCGAATCTTGTGCGTAAATTTGCGCCATGCACAAGTTGCAAAGCAGTGCATTGAAACACAAAAAAATAAATACTATTAATACTTTAGACCGCATTGGCAGGTATCTACATACATATTCCATTTTGCAACCAGGCATGTCACTATTGCGATTTTCACTTTAGCACTAGCCGTCGCCTTCAAAAATCAATGGTTGATGCCATTTCAAAAGAAGTAGAAATACAAAGATATTACCTGAAAACCAATAAAATAAAAACATTATACTTTGGAGGGGGAACCCCTTCGTTGCTTAGCAATGCACAATTTGAACAAATAATACATTCAGTTTTCAATTATTTTGAACCAGAGCCTAACTTTGAGTTTACGGTGGAGGCAAATCCTGAAGACTTAAGCAGAGAAAAGTTACAGTTTTTAAAAAAAATGGGTGTGAATCGTTTGAGCATTGGCATTCAGTCTTTTCACAATGCATTTTTGCAATACTTAAACCGCATTCATGATGCAACACAAGCTATAGAGGCAGTAAAGGAAGCCAGATTAGCCGGTTTCGACAATATATCAATTGATTTGATTTTTGCCATTCCATATATTGACCATACTATTTGGAAAAAGGATATTCAACAGGCTTTGGCTTTGAAGCCAGATCATATTTCGGCCTATCATTTGACGATAGAACCTGGAACTGTATTTGGAAACTGGTTGGCAAAAAATAAACTTTCAATTGCTGATGATCAATTTGCTGCAGAACAGTTTACAATGATGTACGAAGCACTGGAAAAAGCTGGCTTTATGGCCTATGAAATCTCGAATTATGCCAAAGACGGAAAAATTTCCCGACATAATAGCAGCTACTGGAAACAGGCGCATTATCTGGGTTTAGGCCCTGGAGCGCATTCTTACAACGGCGAGACCCGACAGTATAATGTCGCCAATAATCCTGCCTACATCAAATCTATCGCCATAGACACTGTGCC
>DAIQNU010000131.1:0-9091 GCA_036788235.1 Cyclobacteriaceae bacterium | reverse complement strand
AAAGAACTTGGTACAGACCATCGCTTGGAGTACTCTGTAGTTATTGATAAGGGAAATGCCCAACACAAACCTTTTACTATAAATCTGCCAAACAATGCATCAGCACATAGCAATGGCAATGGACGCAACAAGTCTTTTGACTATACCAGCCCCTTCGAATTGCCCGCAATTGATCAGGCTTTTCAATTTTCTCAATTAAATCCAACCTATACTTTTGATAATTTTATTGAGGGCGATTGTAATAGATTAGCCAGATCAGCAGGTATGGCTGTAGCTCAGCGGCCAGGTGTCACCTCATTTAATCCACTTATGCTGTATGGTGGAGTAGGCCTTGGTAAAACACACTTGGTGCAAGCTATTGGAAATGAAATCAAAAGGAATCCGGAAGGTAAATTTGTATTGTACATTTCGTCGGAGAAGTTTACCAACCAGTTTCTTGAAGCCATAAAGACGCACAAGATTCAGGAATTTTCGAATTATTATTTACAAGTCGATGTGTTGATCATTGACGATGTGCAGTTTTTTGAAGGAAAAGAAAAAACTCAGGAAATTTTCTTTCACATATTTAATCATTTACATCAATCAGGTAAGCAAATCATCATGACCAGCGACAGACCACCTAAAGACCTTATGGGCTTGATGGAGCGTCTTGTTTCCCGATTCAAATGGGGATTAACTGCCGATTTGCAACAACCCGATTTTGAAACAAGAATGGCCATCATCAAGCGGAAAATGCAAACAGATGGTATTTTTATTCACGAAAATGTAGTTGAATACCTCGCTTACAGTGTCGATACTAATATTCGTGAACTGGAGGGTGTGCTTATTTCCATGATTGCTAATGCTTCGCTTGTCAAAAAAGATATTGACCTTGAGCTTGCCAAGCAAACCCTTAAAAACATCGTTCACGATATTGACACGGAGGTTGGCGTAGATTTTATTCAGAAGAAAATTGCTGACTATTTTCATGTGTCTGTTGAAGAACTAAAGGATAAAACCCGCAAAAAGGAAATTGTAATTGCCCGGCAGGTGGCTATGTTTTTCTCTAAAGAATATACCAACTTATCACTTAAGTCAATCGGATATCATTTTGGTGGCCGCGATCATAGCACGGTAATTCATGCCGTGCATTCAGTGGAAGATATGTGCGATACTGATAATACATTTAAGAAAAGCATTGAAGATCTTCGTAAGAAGCTGAAGATGAAAGCAGTGTAAATGCTTTTTACCGATTGATTGAACTAGTACACCTGCCTACGTTGCATATTATTTCAATTTAAGCTTTCAATATTCAAAGGCCTTTAGAATATTTTTAAATGTTGCTTAAGTAGCAGAGATACCTAATGTGTAGTACATTTCGAGCATGTAATCTCATCATTTTTTAATATACTTTGGCTCTTTTCTTTGTAAGCTTTCAATTTAAGCCTTTATGATCAGGAAGTTTTTTTTACTATACACTCCCATCGCCATTTTACTTTGTTTTTTTCAGTGTAAGCAGCAGTCCAATCCTTACCAGGATGCTGATAAAATAGCAGTCTCTTGGGAACTTGTGAGCAATTTTACAGATACCCCCAATGTATTTGAGGCTCAAATAGCTTTGGAAAACAGGAGTGGAATAAAGCTAAGTGATAAAAACTGGGCTTTGTTTTTCAACATGGCACCCCGCGATATAAGTGAACCGAAAGCTTCACAAGCTGCCTATATCGAACACATCAATGGCGACTGGTACAAGCTCATTCCCAATCCGGGCTTTGAATTGATGCACGGTGAAAAACTTGAAATAAATTATTGGGGTCATTCACCAGTTATCAAAGAATCCGATGCTCCGCTTGGTTTGTACTTTGTGTTTTATGATGAAAGTGGTGATGAGGCTCATATTGCTCCTGTGCAAGATTATACCATAAAACCTTTTGAACGCGAAGAGCAAATTCTACGTGGTTCCAATGATCATGAATCGCCTGATTCTCCAGCCAAACGCTATGAAAAAAATCTGGATTTGCAGCTCATATCTGCTGATCAATTATTACAGATTATACCCAGTCCTGTAAAAATCCATAAACGAGAAGGCACATTTATTTTAAATAAAGATGTGACCATTAACCACGAAGCTGGTTTGGACAATGAAGCCAATTTTTTACAAGAAAAATTGAAATCATGGTTTGGTATAAATGTGTCGATATCCGAAGAGAAACCAAATAGCTCGTATATCCATTTGAAAACTACTGTTTTGAAAGTAAATGGTGTTGAAAAAGAAGCTTATCATTTACACATCAACGACAAAGGTGTGAGTATAAGTGGAAATGATGCTGCAGGCGTTTTTTATGGCATACAAAGTATGCTTGCCTTAATACCAGTTGATAGTTATCACCAAAGCACAAATGAAATACATCTGCCAGTTGCTGATATACAAGATGCCCCAAGGTTTGCATTTAGAGGTTTGCATATGGATGTATGCAGAAATTTTCAATCTAAAGAAACCATTTTACGCATCCTTGACCTAATGTCATTCTACAAGCTAAATCAATTTCTGTTTTACCTCACCGAAGACGAAGGTTGGCGCATAGAAATCGAGGGATTACCAGAACTTACAGAAATAGGAGCCCGTCGCCACCATTCATCAGGCAAAGAGACAGCGACGTTGCATCCTGCTTATGGATCTGGCCCTGTAGCCGACAACGAAAGCAATCATGGCAGTGGATATTATACGCGCGAAGATTTCATAGAAATACTGCAATATGCTGATGCACGCCATATTACGGTAATACCACAAGTAAACTTTCCAGGGCATGCCAGGGCGGCTATCAAAGCCATGGAAGCACGCTACCAGCGATTAATGGAGGCTGGAAAGGAAGAAGCTGCCAACGAATATCGGCTTATTGATCCTGAAGATGTTTCAATTTATTCATCGGTACAAAAATATACCGATAATGTAGTGAGTGTGGCCAGAGAATCTACCTACCACTTCTACGAAAAAGTGGTTGATGAAATAATAAAAATGTATCAGGAAGCAGGAATTGAGCTCAAAGTTTTTCATACTGGTGGCGATGAAGTGCCCGAAGGAGCCTGGACAAAATCTCCAATGGCGGCCAATCTACTTGAGCAACTGCCTGAGATAGAAGATCCGAAAAATTTACAGGCATATTTTTTTAGAGAAATTGTCGAACGTTTACAGGCGAGAAATCTACAAGCCCATGGCTGGGAGGAAGTTGCATTGGTTAAATCTGCTGATGGCAGATATTTGCCCAATCCTGAGTTTGCAGGTGGGCAGGTAGTGCCCTATATCTGGAATAATATGTTCGACTACCCTGACCTTGGCTACCAACTGGCCAATGCAGGATATCCTGTTGTGCTTTGCAATGTGTCAAATTTTTATTTCGACCTTGCTTATAGTAATGACCCGAAAGAGCCTGGGTTATATTGGGGTGGATTTGTTAATACACGTGATGCATGGACTTTTGCACCTTTTGATTTTTCTAAAACCACAACTAAAAATGTGATGGGCAAGCCCATAGATATAGAGAAGGCGAATGAAACCTGGGAAAGTCTGCAATCCTCAGCACAAAAAAATATAATTGGCTTGCAAGCACAACTTTGGAGTGAGACTATAAAGGGTAGGGATATGTTAGAATATTATATGCTACCCAAGCTTTTTGGATTTGCTGAAAGTGCCTGGGCACCTGAAAAGCCTTGGGAAAGTCTGACAAACCATGATCGAAAAAGCTCTGTAGTAACCAATTTGTGGAATGTATTTGCCAATACATTGGGTCAAAAAGAAATCGCAAGACTAAGCACGATTAATGGAGGCTACAATTACCGCCTACCTTTGCCAGGTGCAAAAATCGTAGACAGTCAATTAATGGCCAATATAGAATTTCCTGGATTGGAGATAATTTATACCACCGATGGCACTGAGCCTGATGCTGATTCCGGACGATACAAGAATCCTGTAATGGTGACAAGTAAAATAGTAAAACTTAGAAGTATAGATGCTTCGGGAAAAATGAGTCGTACAGTAGTGGTAGAAAATCCAGATCAGGCCATGTAAACTTAGGCTTTGCTCACAGGTACCTTTACCGGAATGTGGATGATAAATTCACTGCCTTTGCCTTGCTCAGAAATCAGCTCTATGCTTCCATTAAGCCTATCAACGAGAATTTTTACGATGGCAAGACCCAGACCATGGGATATTTCTCCACCTGTGGGCTGGGCACTCAATTTTTTAAACTTCTGGAATATTAAAGCTTTGTCTTGTTCCGAAAAACCAGGCCCCTGATCCTTTATAGAAATCCAGAGCGTTTCTTCGGTCTTATCTGCTCTAACGTCAATATGAGAATTACGGTAAGAAAATTTTATGGCATTTGACAGTAAATTGTCAATGATTCGAGCCAAATAGGTAGGATCGGTTTTTACAATATCCATTTCTACCTCATGCAGTGTTAACTGAATGCCTTTAGCTTCTGCACTAGGAATTAGTGCTTCTGCTTTTTCTTTCAAAAATTCTCTAATGTCAAACTCAACAAAATTGGGTTGTACATTTTCCTCAAGCATATGCACATCAAGTAAGTCTTTAATCAAAAACAGACCAGATTGAGCAGTTTTTTTCATTAGTGCAATATAGTTTTGCTGATCCGCTGTAAGACCACCTTCCATTTCCATAATACTCACAATGCCTTTGATTCTATTAAGCGGAGACTTGAGGTCATGAGCCACGATACCCATTAACGTATCTTTTTCGTGATTGATATCAGAGAGCTGCTGGTTGCGTTTAGATAGCTTTTCATTTTGTTGAATAATCTCTTTACGTTGATTTTCAATAAACTCATTTTGGCTTGCCAGTTGCTCATTTACTTCCTTGCGTTTATTGATATTTCGCCATTGAAGAATCACAAGTAGGCTGATAAAAAATGTCACAATTATCAAAATAATATTTTGAAGCCGCTGCTGTTGAATAATTGCTTCTGTGCTTATTTGGTTGGCTTTGAGTAATTCATTTTCACGTTCTCTTCTTTCAATTTCTATCTCAAATTGAAAACGCTCAACCTGTCTGGCCAGATCCAGATCTTTTAAAGAATCTTTTAATACAAGATATTCATTATGATTTCTCATTTGCTCAGATCGATTTTTTTCCATCTCAGAAACTTTCCAAAGGAAAAAATGAGCGTCCATTTTAGAGGTAAGATCCTTGCTTCTATTGGCGACTTCAAGTGCTTTTACAAAATTCGATTTGGCTTCCTGAATTTTGTTGGATGCCAAGAGTATTTCGCCTAAAATCAAAAAAGTTTGTGGCTGCATTCTTATATGGTTCAATTCAAGAATGACTTTTAATCCTTCGGTACACAAATTTTCTGCTTCAGTGAAATTGCCCTGTTTTAATAAGCTCCTGGCTTTAAAAGTTTTAATTTCGGCCAGAGTAATGGCATCATTAATCGAACTGGCTGTAGAGTCGGCCAAATTCAAATAATGCAATGCTTTTTCTTCCTCGTTATTGTCTTGATAAAACCTACCTGTTTGAATATATGCTGAGGTGATATCCGGAGTATTTCCTAATGCCAGTCTTAAATCATTGGCTTTTAGATAATGATCTTCAGATTTTATATTATCACTTTGTGTTTTATACAATCTGGCCAAGCTTTGGTATGTGTAGGCGAGCCCAGAAGAATCATTCAGATTCTGAAAAATGATTTGGGTCTGTACAAAATATTCATAAGATCTGGAAAGCAGCCCCTGTTCAAAAAATAATCTGCCCAAATTGTTGTTGGCGTGTGCTATTTGTAGGGAATCTCTTTGAAGAGTTGCCAGCTTAAGGGCATCATCATAATAATTGTAGGCTTCCAAACGATTTCCTTTATAATTATAGGCAACACCAATAAAATTAAGTGTTTTAGCAAGACCTATAGGAATTCTTAATTCTTTGCCTAATTCCAATGCAAGTTGAGCATAATATATGGTACTGTCTGGATAAGCTGATCGATATTGCCAAGCGAGATCATTAAGCAATTCAAATTTATTTTCACCATGAGATGAAGATAACTTGCCTCGCAAACTATCAATTAGCTCAATGTTTTGGGAAAAAACATCTGCACAAATAAATAGTAAAACTATGGATAGAAAATAGGTCTTCTTAACCATATTTGATTTTTATAATGAAATCATCCTGGTTGTAAGGAAAATGCTCTTGTGAACCGAAAGATACGAACTTATTATGCATATCTGCAATACTAAAAACAAGATGTAAGTCCTAAACACATAGTAATTAACAGGAGTGTCAAGGCAGGGTTTTGAAACGCGATATATACCGAGGTAAAAGGCAAAACGTCAACGCTTTAGTATAAGATGAATATCATCGAGCAGTGTAAACTTTGCTTCTTTTGAAGCCAGAGATTTTATATTATAAGGCAAGCCAAAGTCTCTATCTGCTTCCATAAACTGAAGCATATCATCTTCAATTTTCCAATGTATGCTGTTGATAAGTGTATCGTTGCTTAAGGTGCACCCTTTGTAGCCGTAGGCAGCTATTTCAGCGGTTCCATCCTTATAAAAGCTAATTTTTCCATTCATACATTTATTGTGGAGATCTTCACCGGTTTCAGCATCTAGCCACTCAGCTTGCCACTCACCTAAAATCATTTTTTCTTGTGAACTACCTGTTTGGCAACCTAAAGAAAAAGATAAGAACCCAGATAGAATTATGGAATTTAAAAAATACTTGTTATGCATCATGTATCTTCTGAAAATTATACAATATAAACGGAGATATTATAGAATACATTGTAATTATAATCATATTTCATCTGAGAGACAAAATCTCAATTCAGAACATGTAAACTGATGGTGCATATTTTTGTTAATCCAATTTTTGTGTTTTTAAGGCCATTCTACTAATTGATTTTTCAATGGAAGAATCCCTGATCAATTGCACTATTGGTTTCCAGGCCACATCCTTAGATTCTTCGCTAATAATCAATGATTCATTTTTATTGGCATAAAACAAAAAACGAATATCAAAATGTTCGTGAGCAGGAGTTTTCTTATAAGCAGGTATGGTATGAATATCAATATCAAAAAAAGTATTCCCAGTTTGATTTATACCTGTAAGACCGGTTTCTTCTTTTGCTTCTTTATAAGCTACCGCTAAAATATCTTCATCACCATCAGCATGGCCTCCGGGTTGCAACCATTTGTCGAGTTTTCGATGATGAACCATAAGCACCCACTGGTGATCCTCTGTGATTATCCACGCCGATCCGGTTATGTGACCCGCAACTCTAGATCGCTGGTAGCAATTGTCTTCCTTTAGTATTTCTAAAAACCGGGGAATAAAATTTTTTTCTTCAGTGCTTGATGTCTGGTACTGAGCAAGTGCTGAGATCAATGCGTTGCGGTTCATCTTATTAAAATAAAAAGCCAAAGCCCGGAATTATCCGGGCTTCACACTAAATTTCTATTTTTCAAGGGCATCAGCACCACCAACTATTTCAAGAATTTCTTTTGTGATAGCTGCCTGCCTTGTTCGATTATACATAAGCGTAAGGTCTTTTAGCAACTCACCTGCATTTTCAGTGGCTTTGTCCATGGCCGTCATCCTGGCACCTTGTTCAGATGCATTAGATTCCAGTAATGCCTTGTAAAAAGCTATACGTAATGATTGCGGTATTATTTCATGTATAATATATTCTACCGATGGTTCAAAAATATAATCTTTTTGTATCGAACTTGCCTTATAGGCATTGTGATAATCCTCCTCATAATCATTTTCCTGCTCCAGATCTTCGACAAATTCAGGAATGGGAAGAAATTGAACTCTTCGAATAATTTGAGTAGCTACGTTTTTAAACTCATTGTAAATAAGGTCAACTCTATCGAAAGCACCGTCGGCAAATCCACCCATAGCAAATTCTACAGCTGGTTTAGCATTTACAAAAGATAGGTTGTGTTGCAGCGTATAGAAGTCGGATATAACCGTATAATCCCTTTTACTGAAATACTCAAAGGCTTTACGGCCAATCGGTAGAATCACCAAATTGCCTTCTGCTTGAATTTTCTGATACTTTTCATTAATGTGAAGAACTGTACTTTTCAGAAGATTGCTGTTAAACCCACCACATAGTCCTTTATCGGAGCCAATTACAATGACTAAAACCTTGTTTACATCCTTAGGCAAAGCATATACATTTTCTATATGATCATCTTGCAGGTTTGTCACCCGTTGCAATATACTTTCGAGTTTATCTGCATAAGGACGCATTTGCAATATTACATCCTGTGCTCTTCGAAGCTTGGATGCTGCCACCATTTTCATGGCCTTGGTTATTTGCTGTGTCGAGTTTACCGACTTAATACGTCCTTTTACTTCCTTTAAGTTGGGCATAGTGAGCCTTGCTTATAATTGCTATATATTAATACTTGGCTGAAACTTCTTTTGCTACTTTTCTAAGCACTTGTTCATCTGCTTCAGTAAGGTTACCCTTTCTTATAGATGCCAAGGTTTCTTTTTGATGTACACCTAGCTCGTTAAGAAAATCATCAGCAAAAGCCCGCATTTTACCTACAGATACATTATCTGCCAGACCTTTGGTGGAAGCATAAATAATGGCAACTTGTTTTTCAACCGGAATAGGTGAATACTGAGCTTGCTTTAAAATTTCCAGATTTCTTCTACCTCTTTCTATGGTCAATTTGGTAGATGCATCAAGGTCGGAACCAAATTTGGCAAAGGCCTCCAATTCACGAAATTGTGCCTGATCGAGTTTAAGTGTACCGGCAATTTTTTTCATTGATTTTATCTGAGCCGAACCACCTACACGCGATACAGATATACCCACGTTGATGGCTGGTCTGATACCCGCGTTGAATAAGTTTGTCTCCAAAAAGATCTGACCGTCTGTAATTGAGATTACATTGGTAGGTATGTAGGCTGATACATCACTTGCTTGTGTTTCGATTATCGGTAATGCTGTAAGAGAACCTCCACCTTTTACCATATGTTTAATGCTATCTGGCAAATCGTTCATTTTCTGAGCGATTTTGTCATTGGCTATGATTTTTGCCGCGCGCTCAAGAAGACGTGAGTGAAGGTAAAATATATCACCAG
>DAIQNU010000130.1:0-9184 GCA_036788235.1 Cyclobacteriaceae bacterium | reverse complement strand
ATAGGTGTGGGCAGCTATTTGTCGATAATTACAGAATCTTCGGGCCGCAGAAAGTATCGTTGAGGCGTAATCCAGAATGCTTGATTGGTAATAGGTGATTTAGTGATGAACTGACTGCCGTAGGCCTACATATCGGCAAAGGCAGACATGCCTGTCGGCAACTAAGCTTTCATGGCTCATTGCTTCAATACTTTTACCTGATGCGAAATTTTATCACCCACAAATTGTACTATATATAAGCCTGTAGCGAATGCATCCATATTTAACTGCCATTCATGATCGCGAATGTCAAATGTCGAAATTTTCTCTCCTCGTGCATTCAATAGAACTGCTTTATGATATCTTGAAACCCCAGAAACATACAACACATTTTGTGTAGGATTGGGGTACACGATTAAGTTGGGTTTAAGCTTTTCATCTAATTCGGTTATCAAAAAACTTAGTTCTTCCACTTTGACTTCGGTGATAGTAATATTTGAAACAGCAGACATGCCAAGGTCATACACTAGCCGTGCTGCATTATCTGTGGCTGAATTCATGGTAAAAGTATAGCTAAATACCTGTAATTCAGGCACTAAACTTATGCCATTATAACCACTGTAAGCAGTCCAAGGTGAGCTAGCTTTTCCTGCATAGAAAGTGCCACTTTTAGTGGATGCGGCAGATGCTTTAAATGAAATCCTGTACATAGAACCTTGCTTTAGTGAAATATCTCCACGAGTTAATTGCACATGCCAGCCATCACTTCCACCATTGGGTATGCCTATAATCAAGTTGCCCGATGCACGGCTAATAGTGGCTGATGCACTAGCTTGAGTTGATACCGAC
This sequence comes from Cyclobacteriaceae bacterium, assembly GCA_036788235.1. GTDB lineage: Bacteria > Bacteroidota > Bacteroidia > Cytophagales > Cyclobacteriaceae > JAFIEV01. The sequence continues at coordinate 8,356 of DAIQNU010000130.1, read as the reverse complement.
CAACCGTCTAAGCTACTTTCAAAATTACTTTCATAAATGGTATTGGCCGTAATACGTACCGGATCTGGCATTTCATTTGTAAGTAGGGCATCGACCAAAGGCGTTAACAATTGTTGGGTGGATGGATTGTAAATACCAAAGCCAGCACTAAACTCCCAATAGGCCCAACTGAAATTTTGCATTTCGAACCACCGCGCCAAATAGGTTGTCCAGCGGATTCTGGAATCAAGATCAGCCGTACTGTAGGCACCAAATTCTCCAACATGTATTGGGATATCATTTTCTTCCGAAAATCTTATTGTTTCCCTAAATTCATGCTCAATAGCTTCACGATCAGCCTCGGTATCATGCCATTCCGTGCCCAACCATTCGTCAGCTTCCGAACCTACCCAACTCGCCCCTTGGTGAGTAAATGTAAAAGGATTGTAAAAATGTACAGATAAAATAATATTCGGATCATCGGGTAATTCGATATGCGGAACTCCACTAAGCCCACCAAAATCTGCCGTACCCATTAGTACCATTCGTGTGGGGTTTGTCTCACGTATTCTTTCCAGAGCTTCACTAAAGTAGATATTCCAAAGGGCTGGACTTAAGTTTCCATGAGGTTCGTTGAGTACCTCAAACAAAAGGCTATCGGAGTAATCACTGAAATAGGCACCTATCTGTTGCCATTGTGCCAAAAAGCGATCTTTTTGGCCTTCAGGGTCTTCAAATAGTAGCTCGTGATGATGCATGTTAATAATAATGTAGAGCTCATATTTAAGTGCAGTGTCTATCACTTCTTTTATTCGCTCAAGAAATAATGGATTGATTTCATAAGGTGGTGTAGACTGACTTCTCGCATCAGTTTCCCAACGAATGGGCAAACGCACATGACTAAAACCTAGTTCAGACATTATTTTAAAATATTCTGGTCTCCAAGGATTACCCCATTCGGTTTCTGTTGGCGCCTCAAATGCATTCCCCATATTTATTCCTTTGCCCAATCGGTCATTCATTTCAAATGCGGATTCTCTATTTTGCGCATAGACCGCTGCCGAGCAGAAGATCAAGATACTTAGAAGGTTAATTACGTATCGCATGGAAAAAAATTTTTAAAAAGTACTATGAATTATCTATGTAAAACTATTGATGTCTGAGCCATTTCATCAGACATCTTGAGTCTATAAACTATACTAAGATTTGAAATAAACCTCAGCTACAACCTATTGATTGCTACAGTTTACCATCCTAATAAACTACTCTTATAAGAGTCCAAATACTTAGAAATGACCCCATGATTTATCATAATTTTTGTTTAGAACTTATTATTCACTTAAATTCTAAAAAGATAAAGGCTTTATTCACATCAATTAATTTTAAATTTTTGAAACCGAATGCTTCTGTCTTAATTTGCATTTTCAACCTAAAATCAAAGCATTGAAAGATATATATCAAAATGAGCTGAAGAAGCTTTTTACAAAATGGTCGGGCGAAGAAGCCTTAAGTACTAAGCAACTCCCACAATCAGGCTCTTATCGTGAATACTGTCGTTTTACATCTGCAAATCATAAAGCTCTGGGTGTTTTCAACGAAGATATTAAAGAGAATATAGCCTTTATTGAATTTTCAAAGCAATTTCTTGCCATCGGACTTCGGGTTCCTGAAATTCTCGCTGTAAGTCAAGATAAAACAGTTTATCTCATTTCTGATTTGGGCGATACCACCTTGTTTCAGTTTTTGCAACATAAGCGCAAGGATGCGACATTTCCAGAGGAGGCCATGGAGGTCTATGAAAAAATAGTAGCCCTTCTGCCTGATTTTCAAGTAAAAGCAGGCAAGAATGTAGATTATAGTGTATGCTATCCGAGAGATGCCTTCGATAAGTTATCAATGATGTGGGATCTCAACTACTTTAAATACTATTTCCTGAAGCTAGCCAAAATCCCCTTCGATGAGCAGCTGCTTGAAGATGATTTTCAGACATTTTCTGATTATTTACTGGAGGAAAAAAGTGAATTCTTCCTCTATCGCGATTTTCAGTCAAGAAATATAATGCTGGTAGAAAATGAACCTTATTTTATAGATTATCAAGGCGGTAGAAAAGGAGCATTACAATATGACCTCGCTTCCTTGCTTTGCGATTCGAAAGCCAATATACCCGAATCAGTAAAAGCCAAATTGGTCGAACAATATCTAGATGCTTTAGAAAAGCAAATGCCTGTCAATAGAGATTCTTTTAAGCAATATTATCAAGGATTTGTACTTATCAGGCTTATGCAGGCTATGGGAGCTTACGGTTTTCGTGGTTTTTATGAACGTAAAACTCATTTTCTGCAAAGCATTCCTTTCGCACTAAAGCAATTACTTTATTTATTAGAAAATTTCAATTTGCCGATAAAAGTTCCGCACTTACTGCAAGTTCTCAATAGGTTGATTGACTCACCTGAATTGAAAAAATATGGCCGCGTATTTCAAAATCAGGTGCCACTCAGCGTTTCCATCAACAGTTTTTCTTACAGAAAAGGTTTACCTGAAGACGAAAGTGGCAATGGTGGAGGTTTTATTTTTGATTGCCGTTGTTTACACAATCCTGGCAGATACGAAGGTTACAAGGAATTGACAGGTAAGGATAAACCAGTTATAGATTTTTTGCGCAAAGAAGAAGCTGCTGAGACATTTCTGCAAAATGTTTTTCAAATGGTTGATCAGGCTGTTGAACGTTATTTGGATAGAAACTTTGTAAACTTGCAGGTTAATTTTGGCTGCACAGGTGGGCAGCATCGATCGGTTTATAGTGCTGAAAGATTAAAAGAGCACCTCCAAAGCCGGTACAAAGACCAATTAAATATTACGCTCAAACATCGCGAACAACCTCAGTTATGAAAGCTATGATTTTGGCAGCTGGCCTGGGCACACGAATACAGCCACTTACTAAAGGACTGCCCAAGGCTTTAGCAAAAGTTGAAAACAAACCATTATTGGAATTAGTCATTAAAAAACTAATACATTTTGGATACCGTCAAATAATTGTAAATGTGCATCATCAGGCAGAAATGATTGTTGATTTTTTACAACGAAATAAAAACTTTGGTATTGATATAATGATTTCTGATGAAAGTAGCCAACTGCTTAATACAGGTGGCGGCATTTGGAATGCTTCCTGGTTTTTTGACAGTTCAAAACCTTTTCTAATTCACAATACTGATGTACTCAGTACCATAGATCTCAATGAGTTGCTGGCTTACCATAAACAGTATGAAGCCATAGCAACCTTATGTGTGAGACCAAGAGAGGCATCGAGGTACTTGTGGTTTGATAGATCCATGCAGCTTTGCGGTTGGGAAAACCCGAAAAATGGCGAGACCAAAGGAACAACCGACACGGTCGAGGCAAACCGGTACGGATTTTCTAGCATTTATATGCTAAATCCATCTATATTTGAAGTTTACAAGCGGGAGGGAAGCTTTTCAATTATTGATGTATTGCTGGAAGTATCGAGGCATCATAAAATAATTGGTTATAACGATAGCGCCGCACACTGGTTTGATGTAGGTACTGCTGAAAAGCTCCATGCAGCTGCTCAGCATATTAAGCAATTTAAATACGAATGAAATTAAAATTGTCCGGGGGTTTTGTTAAAATAATAATTTGGAGTTTTTTGTTAAGTCTGGCATATGCCATCGTTCGTTACCATGTTTTCAAAGGTATTGATTGGTCATTGTTGCCGATATACACACTCAACAAATCTATAAGTATTACAGCACTTTTACTCATTGCGCTATCCTACTCTATATCAAGCACCTCGACTGTAGTATTAGAAGTGAATGAAAGAAAGGTGTTGCAAAAGAAATTGGGAATGACAGGTTTTTACTTTGCTGTGGTTCATGTTTTCATTAGCCTTTTGCTGAGAGATGCCAAGTATTATCCCAACCTTTTTTATGGTGATAGTTTACTGACCACCGAGTTGGTTTTGGTGTATTCTACCGGTTTTGCCTCCATAATCATTCTAACTGTATTGTGGTTAACAGGTCAAAGTATCCATAGCACCTTTATGGGCATTCATTGGAGTAAGTTGCGGAACTGGGGTTATTGGGCACTTTTACTCACTGCTTTGCATGTGATTATCCACGGATCGAACAAGTGGCTGAGTCCTTCGCAATGGCCTGGTTATATGCCGCCACTTACGCTTATAAGTTTTGTAATTGCCATGGTACCATTGGTAAAACGTATGACAAAAGCTCTTAAGAATTAATCTCCTGAAAAACGCTTGAGCATTTTTCTGTATTCTAAAAGAACATTTGCTCTTGATAAAAACCCAATGTATTTATTGTCTTTAAGTACTGGAAGATTGTAGTGCCCGCTGTAGTTGAATTTTTCTACAACTTCCTCCATAGAGTCTCCTGGTTCTACAAAATTTGCAGGATAATGCATAAGGCTTGATACGGGTGTGGTATCATACAGTTCTGGTTTAAAAATAATTTGTCGGATATTGTTGAGATGTACTATGCCTAAAAACACACCCTCATCGTCAATGACTGGAAATACATTTCGTTTTGATTTGGCGATCACATTGACGAGTTCTCGTAAGTTGCTATCTATATGTATTACATGAAAATTGGTTTCAAGCAGTCTGTCAAGGTTTAGTAGTTGCAATGCCATTTTATCCTTATCATGTGTAAAAAGCTCTCCACTTTTTGCCAATTGTCTTGTGTAAATGGAATTGTCTTCAAAGTAATTGATCGTAAAATAAGATATGGCCGATACGATCATTAGGGGGAGAAAGAGACTGTAGCCCCCAGTAGTTTCGGCAATCATAAATATGGCTGTAAGTGGTGCATGGACAACACCTGCAATCAGACCAGCCATACCCACAAGTGCAAAGTTTGTACTACTAATATTGCTCAATCCTGTGTAATTTAGAAATGTGGCTACAAATAGTCCTGTGTTGGCACCCATAAAAATGGCTGGAGCGAAAATACCACCAATTCCTCCGCTGCCAAAGGTGCAACAAGATGCTACTACTTTAAATATAATAATAGCCAGAAATAAGGTGATAACCACTGGAATACTATTTCTGTAGTCGTAATAAAGTGAATTATTGAATATGTATCCAAAGTCACCTTTGAGGCAAGCCGACACCGCTTCGTAACCCTCACCATAGAGCGCCGGAAAGAAAAATATCAATACACCTAGCATCACAGAACCCGCCAGAAACCGTTGGAACCAGTTTTTAAATTTTGTGGCAAAAAAAGTATCCATTGAGTTATACACTCTGGTAAAATATACAGAGATAAAACCAGTGAGGACACCCAATAAAACATATTCTGGTAAATGGTGTATGGCAAAAGCCTGCAATACTTCCACTTCATAGATTGACCCTGGTCCTAAAATGGCATAGGACGTAAGTGCAGCAGTAGCACTGGCAGCCAATAAAGGCACCACTGCTTTCATGGTAAGGTCTAACATGAGCACTTCTATGGCAAACAATATACCTGCAATGGGTGCCTTAAATATGGCAGCTATAGCTCCGGCAGTAGCACAACCAATCATGAGAATAATACGCTTATAATCAATCTTGAGCCATTTAGCCATATTAGAGCCAATAGCAGCTCCCGTGGCAGCTGATGGCCCCTCCAAACCAACGGATCCACCAAAACCAACTGTAATGGCGCTGGCTATTAAGGAAGAAAATGTGTGATAACCAGGAATTTGACCACTATTGCGTGAAATGGCATACAATACGTCAGGAATACCATGGCCAATCGGCTTTCTTAGTATAAACTTGGTAAATAATATAACCAGAAATATGCCTACTGCCGGGTAAAAAATCAATTGGTAGTTGGCAAATTCGCGCAAAAAGCCACTGGTTAAAAAATTCTGAATAAGGTGCACAGCTTTTTTGAGTAGAATTACAGCGATTGCGGCAATAAATCCCGTAACTATACTCAGCAAAATGATAAAATGGTTGTCTTGAATATGCTTTTTGCGCCAAATCAGAAATGACCTGAATAGCAGACGGTTGTTAATAAGGCTTTTGTCTAATTGCATGCGTAAATTTGCAGATAGCCGTTTTCTTATCAAAGAAATAAATCAATTGCTTTTGTACTTACTACAATTTGTGAACTTTCAGGCTATACTATTTGCACCAACTACTGCATTAATGCCAATAGGAACGAAGTAAACATAAAAAAAGCCTGATGCTAAATCAGGCTTAATAAATATCAATAAAAGAATTCTTGATTAAATTTTAATACCCATAAAAGACATAAAGGCAATACCCATAAGCCCTGTTAGCAGCATGGTGATGCCAAGACCTTTTAACCCATCTGGTACATGCGAGTATTTTAGTTTTTCGCGTATTGCGGCCAATGCAACAATAGCCAACAAAAAGCCAACCCCTGAACCAAAGCCAAAAACCGTAGCTTCAGGAAGTGTATAATCGCGCTGTGCCATAAATAATGAACCACCTAAGATGGCGCAGTTTACAGCGATCAATGGTAAAAAGATACCTAGCGAGCCATACAGCGAAGGCGAAACTTTTTCGATAACCATTTCAACTAACTGAACCATGGCAGCGATTACCGCTATAAACATGATGAAGCGAAGAAACGATAAGTCAAGCGTAGCTAAATCGGCACCGACCCATGCTAAGGCGCCCTCTTTTAAAACAAACTCGTTCAAAAACCAGTCTATGGGCACCGTGATGGTGAGTACAAACACAACAGCAGCGCCAAGTCCAAGTGCAGTTGATACTTTTTTGGATACTGCGAGATAAGAACACATGCCTAGGAAATAAGCAAATACCATGTTCTCAATAAAAATCGCTTTTATGCCTAAATTCAATAAATCCATGTTTTTGAAAGGTTTTTAGTGTTCGACGTAGCCTGTTTTGGTTCTTTGAACCCAGATGATCAGCCCGAGGATAATAAAAGCACCTACAGGAGTTACCATAAGTCCATTGGTAGGGAAATTACTAAGTCCAATTGCTTCAAACAACTCAAAGCCAAATAGACGTCCCGATCCAAGCACTTCTCTGAAAAAGGCAACTGCTAATATAATCCATGAATATCCAAGCGCATTACCAAATGCATCGAGAACTGTGTCATAGGGTTTGTTACCTAATGCAAAAGCCTCAAGTCTACCCATTACAATACAGTTTGTAATGATTAGTCCCACAAATACGGATAGTTGCTTATACATGTCAAAAGCATATGCTTTCAATACTTCATTTACAAGCGATACCAAAGTAGCAATTACAGCTAACTGTACAATAATCCTAACCCTTGAGGGAATGGTATTTCTTAATAAGGAGACAATTAGACCTGAAAATACCATTACAAAAATTACAGCTATGGCCATGGTAAGGGTAGGCTTCATTTGGGTGGTTACAGCCAATGCCGAGCATATACCTAAAACCTGTACTGTTATCGGATTCTGATCATTGAACGGGTCAGATACTATTCTTTTTCGCCTTTTCGATAGCAAATCTTCTTGAGGTTTAGCTATCGGCATTGCTTCTGTTTCTGTACTCATAGTTTCGTCTTTTTACCAATTAATTAATCAAGCAAAGCAACTTTTTCGCTTCCTTCTTCTACCTTCTTTAAGTAATTTTCATAATACTTAAGATAGGACTTAAGCATATCATTAACGCCGTCTGCGGTTATAGTTGCTCCTGACATGCCATCGACATAGTGTTTGCCAAGTCGACTTTCAGGATTGTTTTCACCTTTAAGCATAGCAACTGAAACGAGTTCGCCGTTTTCATCATAAATCTCTTTGCCTTTGAAACGTTGCTGTACACCACTCTCTGTAATTCTGGCGCCCAAGCCAGGAGTTTCGGTTTCATGATCAAAAACAACGCCTTTTATGGTTTCCAAATCAGTTTCAAGGGCTATAAATCCCCAGATTGGCCCCCATAGTCCTGCGCCATATACAGGCAAAATGAAAGCTTGTATGTCTTCAGGGTTACCTTCAGTATGATACAAGAAAACTGGATATTGACGATCTTTAGGATCCTTCTTATACATTTTGGCTACATCAATATTCTCAGCGATGATTGGCTCACCATTTTCATCTTGCTCTAATTCATTACCTTCGAAATCTACAGCTTTTGATTGGATCATTGCTTCATAATCCTTCAGGATATCATCATTGGTTTTCCCTTCCAAACTAACGACAGCGCCAAGAATTTGTTTTTTGGTGTCAATTTCAACTGCTTTCTGTTGCATGGGTCTCAGGCTTACCGAAGCAAGAGATAGCAACCCGCCAAGTACCACGGTGAGTATGGCAGTGAATACGATAATATAAGTGTTAGACTGTTGCACGGCTCAACCTCCTGGTTTTATTTGATTTAACAATATAGTAGTCAATT
>DAIQNU010000129.1:0-9224 GCA_036788235.1 Cyclobacteriaceae bacterium | reverse complement strand
AAAAAAGTCGGTTGATTTTTACAGGATAATAGACAAAGTAAAATAATATAAATATAAGTGAAGTGCCAATTATAAAAAGCTTTAAGAGGGTGGGCATTTCAGTAAGTCGGGTAACATAACCTTCGAGAAATGCAGCGAAAATAAAAATCGGTATAAGTCCGGCTACGATCTTAATTCCTTTTACTGCTGCAGTGCGCATAGATTGAATTCTGGGGTATGTGCCAGGGAAGAGAATTCCATTGCCAAAAACTATTCCGGCAGCTCCGGCTATAATGATTGCCGATATTTCCAAGGTTCCATGAATCCAAATGGTCAGGACGCTTTCTGTAAGTAAGCCCTGCTCATAAAAAAAATATTGAAAGGCGCCAACCATGACAGCATTTCTGAGCAAAATAAGGCCTGTACCAATGGAAGTAAAAACTCCAGCAATAAAAGCAAGAAAAGAAACCCGAATGTTATTTATAGAAATGGCCAGGAACATCTCGCTGCTTTCGTGGCTTTTGTAGACTGCCATTGGATCCCCTTTTTCAATATTTTGTAGGGTCATATTAATATATTCTTCGCCCATAATAAGCCGGGCAAAACCTTCATCATGAGCTGTCGAGATAAGGCCAATTCCAAAACCTGCGATAAATATCAATAAAGAAATTAAAAAAGCTCTTCTCGCACTATACACGGCCAAAGGCACTTCATACTTCCAGAATTGCACAAATCGACTTCCCTTTTCGCGCTTATTGCGATATATGTCGAGGTGGATGTTTGAAAGAAGCAAATTTATATAACTAACTATTTCGCTTTGAGGGTAATGGGTGCGGGCAAATGCAAGATCATCGGTTAGTACCACATACAAAGTGGCAAGTTGGTCAGGACTTGTGGTACCAGGCACTTTCAGTAGTGCCTCATAGTTTTTCCATTTTGCACGATTTTTTCCTATAAAATTTGTTTCTTTCATCGTAATTTACCCAGAAATTTAAGCTCATAAAAATCAACATATTTTGGGAACTTTTACAATAGAAACCACACAAAACATTGGAATTCAATATCAGTTGGCGGGTGTGCTTGATCGAATAGGCGCGTATCTCATTGATATTCTAGTGCTTATAGCCATGGCAACCTTACTTATGAGCATTATGTCGGCATTTCCAGGAGATCTACTCAGCAGCTACATTATATTTTTTGCTTATATTCCGGTACTGGTTTACAGGCTGCTCGCTGAGACATTATTCAATGGACAAACCATTGGGAAGATGGCGCTAAGCATCAAAGTTGTGAAAACAAATGGTCAACCCGCGGGCATTAGCAACTATCTGTTGCGTTGGATATTCCAGACCCTTGATTTTTATCTCATGGGATCTGTAGCACTTATTTTTATTATGACAGGCGAAAAGGGTCAAAGGCTCGGCGATTTGGTAGCCGGTACTACAGTTATTAAAAAAAATAATAGCAACCTTAATTTGCAAAACAATTTACACAGAAATGTAGAGGAAAACTATCAGCCAGTTTTTGCCGAAGCAGCAAGACTCGACGAAAAACATATAAGGTTGATTAGAAAGACCATAGCAACCCGGCTAGAGTATCTTGATGAAAAACCCACGGAAATGCTGGCGCAAAAATTAGGTCAGATTTTGGATGTAAAATACGACATGCGCCCACAGACTTTTTTAAATACTCTCCTAAAAGATTATACCTACTTTCATAAGCAGGAGGAAGAGCGTCAAAAGACAATTGTATGATACAGGTTAATTACATGCTAACTTATTTGTATAGCATAAGTATGTGCAAGGATTATTAGATACCTTATAATAAGATTTGCCTCAACTCAGCTAGAAAACTTTACCAATATATCTTCTATTTTTCAGATTAAGATTGAAAAGTTCGAAACATTATCAAATTACCTATATTTAGTTTAAACAGTATTTATTATATGTCATCAGCTCACCAAATAATTAATTTAAACCGACAAGGCAATATCGCGGTTGTAATTGTTTTTGTAATTATGATAGGTTTGATTTCGTTTAGATATAGTGGCGATTTCAAAATATATTGGAAGGCATCGAAAGTAGCTTTTCAGGGGAATAATCCTTACAATACTCTTACCGATATTGATCGAAAAGGTAACTTGGTAACCTACGATGAGTACTTGTATAGTCCTTTTTTTTTAATACTGATTTATCCATTTACTAAACTTCCTGTTCTATACGCTGCTTTTATATGGAATTTGATTGGTTGCTTTTTTTTATATAGAACTTTTTAAATTCTAAGCTCAATTTTGCCATTAAAACAGTTCTCCAAAAGAGATTATTTGATCATAGTTTCTATTATAGGTATTTTAATGTTACGGTTTATTGGTCAAAATCTAGAGAGGGGTCAGATAACATTTCTACTATTATTTGCATCGATATGTTCCATCCACGAAATTTTTAAGGGAAATACCTTAAAAGGGGCATCTCTTTTGGCACTTGGCATTAATATAAAATTAATGCCTGTAGTTTTTATACTTTATCTCATATACAGGGCAAAATTTAAGGCCGCGCTTTGGGTTTTATTTTTTTTAGCGATCCTTTTTATTGCACCATTGTTGATTTGGGGGGTAGAGCATTCTTTGTTTTTGCACCAAACTTGGTGGGAGGCCATAAATCCAAATAAAGTCAAGCATGCATTTGAAAACAAAGATGGTTTATATAATCTTTCCTCTTTTATACCAGCCTACTTCTCCGACCTAGGCTCTAACATGGGAATCGAACTACCGAGAAACATACTATCCTTAAATGAAAATCAAGTACTTGTTATGACCCATATTAGTCGATTAATTTTGGTATTGTTCACCATTTATTTTTTAAGAACTTGGCCATTTAAAGCTCCAAAAGGTAACTATAATATACTTTGGGAACTAAGCTATATATGCTTAGTTATTCCTTTAATTTTCCCTAGGCAGTCAAAATATGCTTATCTATTCCTATTGCCAGCAGTATTCTATCTGGTTTATTATCTTTATTTTCAGATCCGTCAAGCGCAAGGAATTAGCCAAAATAACATTCGAGTAGTTCTTACAACATTAATATTGTATTTTATTTTAGCAAATTTAACTTCCATAAACATCATAGGAAGAGATTTGTACAATTTATCGCAATATTATAAATCTATCACCTTTGGTGTTTTCTTTCTTTTGATGGGGCTAGCTTTATCCAATCCCAAAAATATATTGCAAATACCTAAACATTGATAATGCACTTTACAAGAGATCTGCAATGTGTTTAATGTAATTACTTCACTTTTTTTTAAAAATTATAGCCTTGTGGAAAATTGAATTTTAGTTTTTTGCTAAATTTCTTACATAAGGAGTATGTGACTTATGCTTTCTTAATTCAAAATTAATTCAGAAACAGTCTGCCGTATATTTTTATTTCGATATATTCGAAGGTTCAACCATAAGATTTTTACCCTTGCGAATTAACACGGTTAAAATCGGCTAAATACCTCAAAATGAAAAAGGTTCGTCTTCTGTTCATTGTTTTGTTTTTTTCAAATTCACTACTTCTTAAGGCTTCGCATATCGTAGGTGGCGAATTCGAAATGAATCATATTGAAGACTATACATACAACATAAAACTGATACTGTATTTTGATTTGGTCAATGGCTTACCTGGAGCGAAGGATAGAAGTGCAAATGCCTTTATATATCGTAAGCATGATGATGTGTTAGTGGGAATTGTCGGATTATCACTTAGGTCAGAAGTAGAAGTTAATTATTCCAATCCGAAATGCACGCATGAATCACTTAGAACCAGCAAACTTGAGTACGCAACCAATTATTATCTTGATCCGCAATGGTTCGGACATCCAGAAGGTTATTATATGGTATATGAGCGTTGTTGTCGAAATGAAATCATTACCAATATAGTTTCACCAGTTGAAACTGGTCAAACTTTTTATATGGAATTTCCACCCGTAGTTAAAGATAATGAACCTTTTATCAATTCGAGTCCACAACTTTTTCCTCCGCTTAGTGACTATGCATGTTTAGGAAGAGATTTTTATGTCGATTTTAGAGGGATCGATCCAGATGGTGATTCATTGGTTTATTCATTGGCAGAGCCGTATAATAGCTCAACCATTGCGGCAGTCCCAACGCCTTCCAAAAGACCACACCCCCCTGTTGCTTGGATTCACGATTTTACTGGTGACAATCCAATACCCGGAGATCCTCCACTGAGCATCAATTCTGAGGGCTTCCTTACGATAAAACCTACAGATGAAGGCTTGTTTGTGTTCTCGGTACTTTGTGAGGAATATAGAGACAATGTAAAAATCGGTGAGGTCAGGAGAGATTTCCAAATGTTTGTTATAGAGTGCCCATATCCTGGTGAAGCACCTGTATTAGTAGCTCGAGACCCTGTCACTCAGGAATTTGTAAAAGAACTCGATCCGGTACAGATTACTTTGGATGGTGATCGATGCATCGAACTTGCAGTCACTGATGAAGATGGTAAACAAGGCATTCGCTTTAGAGCAAGACCAGTCAATTTTACTGGTGATATCAATCAGTATTTAACCCAGAGTGGCGGTAGATTGGAAACAGAAAATGACACTTTATTTACTAAAATTTGCTTGCCAGAATGTGCTATTGCCGATGTCAATCCATTGATTTTTGATGTAATTGCCGGAGATGATACCTGCCCACTAAGCTTGAAAGACACCATAAGGATTACAGCCTATGTCGAAACCCTTGGCAACTCTCCTCCGACTTTTGTAACGCCTAATCAAAGAGAAAATGAATTTGTAATGACATTGGGTGAAAATCAAGTTGAATTTGAAATCAAGGCCACAGATCCAGATTTGGATAGTATGCATTTTTTTTTCCATAGTGGTTTCACATCATCTTTTGAAGAGGTAAACCTAAGTTTAGATACTATTGTGAATACTAAGGGTGAAATCTCCTTTAAGTTGACTTGGGATCCTGATTGTACTATATTTCCAATAAACGAAAAGAGTGATTTTGTATGGTATTTTGTCGTGCAGGAATTAGATGCTTGTGGTATAAAAAGTACCGATACAGTGCTCTATAATATAAAAGTATTGCCCCTTGAAAACACAGCTCCGAAGCTTACCCTGAATGGCTCAGAAGATAATCGTGAATTCACCGTTTATTTAGGCGATGATATTAGCTTTAGACTTGAGGGTACCGACGAAGACATTGGCGATAAATTGTTCATCAGCGCTACCAGTACACCTTTCCATATCTCTAGCTGGGGTATGAATTTGGAAGGATCGAACGGTACACAGGAAGCCCATTTAGATTTCTACTGGGAGCCCCCTTGTTCAGGCTTTTCGAGTGTCCCTTATAGTGCAACCTTAAAATTTGTACTTCGTGATGAAAATCCATGCAAATATCCCAATTACGATACCATCGATGTAGTAATTAGAGTGCTACCACGTGATAACACCCCGCCTATTTTTTCTAAGATTGAAGGTTTGATAAACGATACGCTACATGTGGTGGCTGGCACTATACTAGATATACCTATAACTGCCTCCGACGAGGATAATGATGTGGTATTACTAAAGCTTAACAACCCAGACCAGTACAAAAGAGCCTAAGGTGTTGAATTTGCAGAATCGTCCGGGCAGGGGGTAGTAACGTCCAATTTTATGTTTCCAACAAAATGTAGTCAATTGGATCAAAATTTTGGAGATGCCACTTATACGTTTGTATTTACGGCCACTGATGATGTGTGTCCAAACTGGATGTCTGATAATTATGTACTCCATGTTAAAGTATCTGATTTAGTGCCGGTTAAGGATTTTTTACCTCCCAATGTATTTACGCCTAACTACATTGATGATTTAAACCCGGTTTTTCACATACCTGATCTGCCGGAGGACAACTGTCGAAATGCATTTGAAAGAATCGTCATCTACAATAGATGGGGTAAAGAAGTTTATACATCATCTGATCGGGATTTTGCCTGGGATGGCGAAGGAGCCCCTACAGGGTTTATTATATGTCGCTATTTTATACCCGACAGATTATAAAGGGGACGGTTAATTTGATGAGGTAGTATTGAAATGGGAAACCAGAAATTGGAAATCCGGGAAAAAGCTAAAGACATATGCATGGCGTGTCTTTCAATTGAATGGTTCTACTGTTATTCTAATGGATCAAAGTTTTGGTTAAAAAATTTTAAAGATTAGAGCCATCAAACGTCAACCCGAAAATTTCAAAAACTTATACTTTCTTAAACCCCCTATTTGGGCGATCTACCAAAAAGACAGAAAAAGTGTGGGAGCGGCTGGGGCGAATCAAAGAGAAGCTCAAGGTCAGCGGAAAATACCTGATCGATGTAAAATCCAGTAATGGAAAGGCCATAAGGATTGTTTGAGAGATAAAAGTCGTGGGAGAAAAGGACAGTACTGCACAGGGTCGTGGTGTTTATTTTATCAGAACCAACTACGTAAAGCCGCAAGAGGCGCAGCTATGACATATCTACAATACCATCAGGGAGGTGGAATCCACCTTCAGGTGCCTAAAGTCTAACCTACAGATACGCCCGGTACACCACCAAAAAGATGAAAGGGTCGAATCACACATCTATCTGACCATACTAGCATATCAACTGGTCAATTCCATATGCTATATGCTCAAAGCAAAAGGCATTCCCCATGACTGGCAAAATGTCGTAAGGATCATGAACACCCAAACAATCCAGTCTCTGGAGCTTCCGACCCAAACCAAAACAATCGGAATTGAAAAACCCTCCAGACCAATAAAAGAAGTTCTGGAAATCTATAGTGCAACAAACACTAAATCAATGATACCTACAAAGAAAAAATATGTTGTGTACCATTAAATTTTTAACCATCTAGTTTAGTGGATGTTAACAGCCTAAATAAGCAAGTTGGGTTAAAGGGTGGTCTAAATTCCTACATACCTGTCAAGTAAGGATGACTATGCTCAAGGTCATTATTTTTACTTATATTGTATAAATAGCTCTAAAACGGTCATAATCAAGATTTTTGAAATCAAATAAAATTATAATTAAACGAGCTCCCCTACCTACCACCAGTGACACCTGCCTACTGATAATAATGTAGCATAATGCCTACTTAATACTATTTGATGAATCACTCGTAAAATTTACGATAATGGCTAATTATATAAAAATAATCTATGGCTAAAGCATAATTTTTTATGTATCAGACCTAAAGTAAAATTAATATTAAGTTATTATTAAATGATTATATCATTCGTTTTTATTATGGATAAATTATTCATATTTATATTGTCTATCATCTATTAAGTAACATCCAAACTTTATCAACATGAAAAACTATCTAAAATACCTGCCAATAGCAGGTTTAGTATGGCTTGCAGCCTGTAGTCCGGATAATGATCTGTCTAATAAGGGCGATGACGATTTTTCTGGAAAGATTAAACCCTATTCTATGTGACTAAGCTATGAATTGGAAACTTTGACACATCGCGAAGTTCTTAATCCGGGCCAAAACACTACTCTGGCTTTTTTGGATGAGATTGCCAGCGAACCAGTAGTGAGTCGACAAGCTATTGAGATCACCGTGTTTGAAGACGGGAGTGCGGACTACCTTTTTACAGAACGCAGTCCAAAGTTATTTTCTTTGCCACCATCATCTGAGGGCGTTCCTCCAGATGACACGACTCCAATTGTAAAAACAAAGATCACCAAAGGAATGGCCTACTTTTACGATGCACAGGATAATTTGATGAATCAGCATTACATGGGTGAAGATTATGGAATGCGTGATTTGATGCTTCAACTTACAGGTCAATATAATTGGGAAGCTGAGGCAAAAGCACAAGGTGCTACTGTAGAACATTTGAGTGAGACTACCTTACTTATCCGTAAACCGGTACCGGTAAATGAAAATGTTAGCGAAGGGCCGGCATTACGAGGAACTGGAGGTAGATATACCCAAGAGGTCGTTGTGCCGGATTTGAATATTCTGTTAGGGAGCAGCCTGCATGAAGCCAATGGGGATTTAGTAAGCAGGGTGACACATAAATATGATTATCGACAAGAGAAAAATGAATGGATCCCTAAACAAATTCACTATGAGGAATATGCTACGGACGAAGTGACGGGGAGTAGCTATATCAGTCGTACTACTTACTACTACGAAAACTATTCTTTGCAAATACACTAATTCTAAACAAAACTTAAACATAAGAAATGCCCAAAAGCGTTGCCGGATACCCGAATGATGATGGATATGGCTGTGAAAACAGTGGATCCTCGGGTATTTGAGGCAAAAAGACATTCTATTTGATCAATTGAAACAATTATATATATGAAACTATTAACTATATTATTAGCTTGTCTGATGGTTTCAGGCAACCTTATAGCTCAAAGAGATGTAATCTGGCAGCATGGACTATCAGACTCAGATGCTTTTTGGCGAAATTACGCAGCAGAATTTGAAGGCACAAGGAATATTAGGTCGACAAATGTTCGTTTTAACAGCGAAAATGGAGTGAGAAATATGGCCAATTTGGTAGCTGCTGGTACACCAAATGGCGCTAACAACATTGGCATAGGTCACAGCATGGGCGGTGTAGTGCTTCGTGAAGTACAAAATCAAATCAACCCAAATCACGTAGGTGGTATTATCACCGTAGGCTCACCATTGAATGGTGCAAGAATTTCTAACACAATGACTAATGGAGAGTTTAGAGGATATATTTCACACGGGATTAACGAACTTACCAAAGGGCCAGCAAGAGAAGTGTTTGGAATTTCTTATATTATTTTAAGAGTAGGAACACGAGCTTTCACAGGAAGAGCCCTTCAGGAAATACTGCTTGATGAAGTTGGGTTTGATAATCTCATATTAAATGAATTTGGAAATGCAAGTTCGAATGATTTAGCGGAAAATAGTGCTTATATGAATCAGGCCAGAAATTACAACATGAACATACCCCGGATTAGCATCTTTGGAAATGAGAATAGTCCTGTACACTACAGACTGGCTTCTACTACTATAGGTCAACCCGACAATCACTTCCCTGATATTATTCGACAGTCTCGTGGAGTTTACAATGCTTTCTATATTAAAAATGTTGCTACTTTCTTTAACATCATCAATATTTCCAAAGCTGCTGGATGGAAAGCCGGTCGTGATTACCTTGATAATGGTTCAGAGAAAGGATGGAACAATTTGACTGGAGCAACTCGTGTCGAAAGGAGACA
>DAIQNU010000128.1:0-9240 GCA_036788235.1 Cyclobacteriaceae bacterium | reverse complement strand
AACAAACAATCTATCATAGAAATATGTTCTGCAAGTAAAGAATAAAATAAATTTATGTGAACATATGTTCATATGTATCTATTTGAATTATATTGCGAACATATTACTATTGAAAAACGACGTCTAAACAATAAAAACCTACTAGTGAAGCAATCAAACCAATTGTATTTATTTGTTATGAAAAAATAATTATCCCATGAAAATTGAAGACACGAAAGGTAAGGAGCCTCTGTATCAATTAAATCCAGAAAAATTAGAGCGTATGGCATCTATTCTTAAAACATTAGCACACCCCATGCGCATTAATATCATACAACTGCTCGTCGGTTCATCTAAATTATGTGTCAATGATATTTGTATGGAGCTTCAAAGCGAGCAATCCCTTACATCGCATCACCTTACTAATATGAAAATGGCTGGAATATTGGGTAGTGTACGCGAGGGTAAAAACATTTTTTACTATCTAAAACTTAAGGAGGTCGTCACAGTGATTGAATGCATGAATAAATGTACACTTTCATAATAAACCTTTGAAAGTATTTGACTTCGTCAGTTAGCGCAGTTGTCCTTTTCTGATAAAGTCACTCATGACACCCGTCAATTTTTCTGATTCGACCTATTTGTTTAAGTCTAATTTGAAACAATAACAATTATTAAATAATATATGGAATATTTAACAAGTGCTTGGCCTTGGTATGTAGCCGGGCCAATTATTGGATTAACAGTGCCATTACTATTATGGTTAGGGAATAAGCAGTTTGGTATATCTTCATCATTGCGACATATCTGTGCAGCCTGTATGCCAGCTAACATCCCGTTTTTTAAATATGACTGGAAAGCAGAAAGCTGGAATCTGTTTTTTGTAGCAGGTATATTTTTAGGTGGAGTATTGGCTGCTTTATTTTTTTCTTCGGATGCACCAGTAGGTATTTCAGAATCGACACGGAATTACTTGGGTCAAATGGGCGTTCAAGATTATGCAGGAATAATACCAACTGATTTATTTTCATGGGAGAGCCTATTAACATTGCGAGGGTTCATTATGATGGTTGTTGGTGGATTTCTGGTAGGATTTGGAACCCGATATGCTGGAGGATGTACCTCAGGGCATGCAATAATGGGACTTTCTAACCTCCAGCTACCGTCACTCATAGCCGTTATTGGGTTTTTTATTGGTGGCTTGGCTATGACACATTTGCTAATGCCTCTGATCTTTTAATGATTATCTACTTTACTATTTTCTTTGATTAAGATTAAAATGAAAAATTTAAAATATCTGTTCGTTGGCATTTTTTTTGGTTTTGTACTTACTAAGGCCGAAGTAATTTCTTGGTTCAGAATCCAGGAAATGTTTCGATTTGAATCATTCCATATGTACGGAATCATCGGCATGGCTGTATTGGTAGGAATGGTATCTTTACAGATTATCAAAAAGCTTAATGCACGATCAGCTGAAGGGCAGAAAATTAGTATTAAGCCTAAAGAAATGCACACAGGCTTACTAATCGGTGGTATAATTTTCGGGTTGGGATGGGCACTAACTGGTGCTTGTCCAGGACCAATTTTCGCCCTGATCGGCAATGGTTATTCTGTATTTATTGTAGTCTTTATCAGCGCATTGGCCGGTACCTGGACCTACGGTAAGCTAAAAGAAAAGCTACCACATTGATCTTTGAAGTACAAAGCACCATGAAGGGTGAGTATACTATTTTTCTAAAATAAGAAACTCTACCCTTCTATTAAATTCACGTCCGTCAATTTCAGTTTCATTACTGACAAGAGGTTTATCCTGCCCATAGCCTACAGAAGTTAATCGATCTTTTTCTACTCCTTTATTTAGCAGGTAATTTTCAACAGCCTTGGCTCTGAGTTCGGAAAGGCGTTGATTATATGCTGCTGCGCCAATATTATCAGTGTGACCAGCTATCTCAATTTTCAAGCCTGGATTTTCTTCCAGCAATCTAACTGTGCGGTTCAGTTCAGGAAAGGAAGCAGGTTTTAATTCAGATTTATCAAAATCGAAGAAAATATTATTGAGTCTTACAAGCTCACCTTTTTCAATGGGCACTAACATTAGGTCTTTATTTCGCTCTTGATATTCTTTTACATTGGTAAGGTCGATATTGGCATTGAGAGAAACATAATCTTTTGCTTCGGCAAGGTATCCGTAAACACTTCCAGTGGGTAATAATATTTCAAATTCCCCTGTCTTTTCATCGGCTTGTACATTGCCAATTCTTTTTCCATCAGGAAGGGTTTCATAAATAATTCTAGCCGATACTGGTTGTTTAGTTTTACTATCCAAAGCCACACCTTTTATCCTTACCACGGGTTCTGGCTTGTGTTCTTTTGGCAATTCAAAGCGATAGATATCCATATTATTTACGGTGAAATCGCGTGAAAAATACCCATATTCCCCCGTTGGAGGAATGTTGAAAAAAGAATCATCCATTTCAGAATTGATGAGCGGCCCCAGGTTTTCTGGTGTTGACCATTTTGTCCAGGTAGAATCAAGCCTACGAGTTACATAAATGTCCATTCCGCCATAGCCTGTAAATCCTCTGGAGGAGAAATACAATGTTTTGTCGTCTGGAGCCAAAAATGGAGCGGATTCTTCCGCTGCTGTGTTCACATCAGACCCCAAATTTAAAGGTTGACTCCAGCGACCATCATCTAACAAAAAGCTAGCGTATAAGTCACGATCACCAAAGGAGGGATCATCTTCAATGGCCATAATCATTACTTGACGATTATTAGCCAGAAAGAAATTGGCTTTATCAGACACATTAATCATATTGATGATTTCAAACGATATTGGCTCAGTCCAGCCCTCTTCATTGCGCGAAACCATCGAAACCCCGGCACGCATTTTTCCTGATTTGTTGTAGCGGTTGCCAAGTGTAAGAATGGCTGTATTGCCATCAGGTGTTATAGAACTAATAAAATTAGGGCCTGGTGTATTAAATGGAGCACCCATATTCACTGCTTCTTTCCAGGTTTCATTTTCCTCATCCCACTCAGAAAACCAAATGTCTTCAGGATCATTTATTCCACCTACATTACCCGGATGGTTGCGCCGGCTAAACAGTAAAGTTTTGCCATCGGGAGTAATCAATGGACGCAATTCGTCATATATACTATTGACGGCTGCGCTTAAGCGCTCAGGGGTAACACTTACTATGGCGCTTTCAGTTATTATTACTTCTTGTTTTATGGGTATGGTGGCATCAGAAATACCTATAGCATCAATCGCTGTGCGGCCATCAACAGCCTGCATATTTAGAACAATTTTTACCGCCGAAACATTAAATTCGGTAAGATCGAAAAATACATGGAGCATTCGACTCTCAAGATCTATTTCTTGTGCATCAAATGAATTCAGTAAAAATTCGTTATCGGCCTGATCATATATATAAATTTCGCTTATAGCACTAGGGTTATAAGATTCAGCAATGGCTATTTGCCTGATTTTAAAAGAATTTTCAAATCCAACTTTAATATATTCTACATCTGTCTGGCTATACGGCATCCAAGCATTTGGCGATTCTCCCATGCCCGGCGTAACATTTGGGATGCCCAATGCCTGCTCAGCTGAAAATTCCCGTGGACCCAACTCAGAGGATGCTTCAAGGACAACAGATGCCCACTCTACCTTTTGCGCAACAAGAATACCAGGAATAAGCAGCAGAATGAGAATTATTAATTTTTTTATAGTACACATGAATTAAAAGGTAATGTTAGCGTGTATGCAATATAAAGCCTTTATAAGCTTAAAGTAAAAATGCAAATTGAAAAATTAATTTTATATTTTTTTTCAAAAAATAGTTGATCTCCACTAAAGTGTATGTTTTTTTACAAATAGATATAAAAAAATGCTGTTTTTTTGCTTCAAAACATAATTATAAAACCAAATTAAATAAATAGCTTATTGATTAACATGAGATATGACTGCAAAAAAGTAACCATATTTTTAATGAACCGTAATGACAAGTACATTTCTAGAATAAGTTAAATAGCAAATCTATCACTACAGAATGCTTAGGTACGCAAAACAGATTCTGACAAAAGTAAGCTTTGATAAAAATCTCTTTGAGAAAGAGCTGAAGAAAAGCATGCAATGGTTACCTCCTGATCAAAATGAACTTTTAGAAGATTGGTGCTATAAAGAATATGGCAATGATTATGCCACTATTCTTAACCGATGCTTCAGAAAGAGTACTTCCGTTCAAGGGTAAAGGCAAAAGAATGACACAAAAAATTAATTATTTTGTGTCATTCTTTTTTATACTAAATTTAATATTTCTAGTAAGTCTTCTGTAGCCTGTCCGCTTAACTGCTGATTTTTTAAATACTTTATTAAAAACCTCATTACTTAATTCTGTCCAATGTTGCCGATCAATTTTCTCTAGCTCTTCATGGGGTTCGAACTGTGGTTCATTGTGTGGTTTGGAAAATCTATTCCATGGGCATACTTCTTGACAAATATCGCAACCGAAAATCCAATCTTGCATTTTCCCGGCAAAAGAATCGGGGATTTCCTCCTTGAGTTCGATAGTAAGGTATGATATACATTTAGAGCCATCTACAAGTCCGTTTTCTGGTATGGCACAGGTCGGACAAGCATCCATGCAACGTGTACAAGTGCCGCAATAATCCCCCGCAGGAGCATCGTATTCTAGTTCAAGATCGCATATTATTTCTGCCAAAAAGAAGTAGCTTCCCAAATGCCGATTAAGTAGCAGACTGTTTTTGCCCTTCCAACCTAAGCCACTTTTGGCGGCCCAAGTGCGCTCCATAATAGGAGCTGAATCTGTAAATACTCTGCAATGGAAAGCTCCAATTTCCTTTTCGATTTCAGTTACTAGTTCTCTAAGTTTTTGTTTTATAACAAAATGATAATCTGTACCATAGGCGTAACGTGCAATCTTAAAATTACCTTCCTTTGATATGCTTTTCGATGGATAGTAATTGTAAATAAGAGAAATTACTGAACGGGCTCCGGGGACTAGCAAGGTGGGATCCAGCCTCATGTCAAAATGTCTTTCCATATAGCTCATTTTGCCATGCATACCTTTTTTCAACCAGTTTTCCAGGGGTTTTGCATCTTCAGCAAGAAATTCTGCAGCAGAAATACCACAATAATCAAAACCCAAAGCTTTGGCAGCATTTTTAATAAGTTGGGTGTACTTTAATTTGTTGGTGTTTTTCACTTTAGTCAAACAAATTACCTGTGCGACCCGGCATAGGAATTCTTAAATGCTTGTATGCCAATTCTGTCGTCTCCCTTCCTCGTGAAGTTCTTTTAATGTAACCTTCCTGAATCAAAAAGGGTTCGTAAACCTCTTCTATGGTTTCAGCTTCTTCACCGCAAGCTGTAGCAATAGTTGATATACCTACCGGTCCACCTTTAAACTTATGAATAATAGTATTCAGGATTCTGTTATCCATCTCATCCAGACCATTTTCATCTACGTCAAGAGCTTTCAAAGCCATGTTGGCAATATCCATGGTTATGGTACCATTTCCCTTTATTTCAGCGAAATCACGTGTTCTCCTTAACAAATTATTAGCAATACGGGGCGTACCTCTGCTTCTGCGCGCTATCTCGTAAGATGCATCCGAGTCAATCGGTGTATTTAATATGGCTGCGGAGCGTACTACAATTTTAGTGAGCAGGTCAGCCTTATAGTATTCAAGGCGAGCATTTATACCAAATCTCGCTCTTAGCGGAGAGGTTAGCAATCCGGCTCGCGTAGTGGCTCCAATCAATGTAAATGGACTCAGGCTAATTTGAACTGATCTAGCATTAGGCCCAGAATCAAGCATTATATCAATTCTGAAATCTTCCATAGCTGAGTATAGATATTCCTCAACTACAGGATTTAGTCGATGTATTTCATCAATAAACAGCACATCTCCAGCTTCAAGGTTGGTAAGTAGGCCAGCTAAATCACCAGGCTTATCGAGTACAGGACCAGAGGTGATTTTAAGGTTAGTATTAAGCTCGTTGGAGATAATATGTGATAAAGTGGTTTTACCTAATCCCGGGGGGCCATGTAAAAGCACATGATCGAGAGGTTCACTGCGCTTTTTAGCAGCCAATACAAAGATCCTGATATTCTCGACGATTTTATCCTGACCTGTAAAGTCTTCAAAACTAAGTGGCCTTAGAGCACGCTCTATTTCCCTATCTACAGGATCTAAGTTGGTATCGTCGGCATTCAGATAATCTTCTCGCATAATGCAAAGTTAACAGGTGTTTGCAATATAGTCCTAAGGATTATACCAAATTGATATTGCTTAAACATCTTTAGGTTTTTGTTAAGCAGATTTCTATAAAAGACTATGGAAAAAACCTTAGTTATCAGCTTGCATTTTCATTAAACCATTCGTCAAATTCCTCTTTTCTAGCTTCAGATGCTTTAAGTGCAATGGTATCGCGATTATCAGTATAGAGTAGATACCCTTTACTAGATAGAAAATCAAAACAGTCTTTTTTATCTTCTGCCGATAGATTGGTACTTTCAAATGATATCAATAAGGGATTAATGGTTTCGAAATCGATCATTTTAATAACTTCAAAATCGAAACCTTCTGCATCTATTTGCACCAAATCAACAGATGATAGTGAGTACTTCTCCATCAATTCGGAAAAAGTGACACATGATACCATTTGTTTTCTGATATAATCTGTTGAATCTTTGGGGAGGTCAATACCTTCTTTATGGGCACAATAAGCAGCATGCCCATTTTCAAAATGCTCCAAAACATTTTCCTTATTGAAGGAAGCAAGACCTGTAGCCCATCTTGCCTCACTAAAAGCTACAACATATAAAACTTTTTGACTCGATTTATCGCTTATGGCTGCATTTACCGGAAAAACATTTGGGTTGTTGTCATATAGAACTTTCAATCCATTTTCATAGGGTGCTTTTTGAGGCTCAACCAATATTCCTTTCCAACGGTCACGATATATAAATTTGCAAATCGGATCATGCGTAAATCCGTCGTTGGCACCAATCTGAATAAAGGAAAGACCAGGGTGCAATAGTGAAAATGTGTTTAGCAACGATTCTGTGCCCTTTTTAGGTTTCCAAAATACCTCATAGAGTTTTAGGATCCATGATCTTCTGGCCAAAAGCTTGATAACAGATTTAGTATAGCCTTGCTTTAAGCGCGTGCTAAGTTTATTTTTTAATTTGATCAAAAATTAAATAATAATTAATTGAGAATTTTATAATACGAGCTATAAGGTTACCTCGAAAACAGTACGACTTCAAACTAATCCCTTTTTAATGTCTTACTTTTGGCAAATATAAAACCTAATATAGAAAATCCCACTTCTGAGTATTCAATTATTTGATTTATAATATTTTATGCATTTTTCAAACGGTTTTAGATATTTTTCCTTTTCGTTTAAATCTGGAAATGATAAACTCCTAGCCCTAATTTAAAAGGGGCTTTTAGATGCAGCTTTCTTTAAATTGAGTCAATTGCAGAGAATTCTTGACTGATGTCATTTAATACTGAGGAGATAAGACAGCTATATAAAATTAAAAACCTGAATAAAGTTAAAATCCTTTATTCAGGTTTTTTTGGTAAGATCAATCAAAATGAACAATGAAACTTTAATTGATACTTGCTATAATTTACGTTTTGTTTCTCTTTCTTCATACGATTCTATGATGTCACCAACTTTTATGTCGTTAAAGTTTCTAATACTTATACCGCATTCATAATTTGTTTTCACTTCGTTGACATCATCTTTAAATCTCTTCAAGGCTTCTATTTCGCCTGAATATACTACGATACCGTCGCGCACCAATCTGATTCTACTGTTTCGTTTGATAACACCATCTAAAACCATACAACCGGCAACTGTACCGATTTTTGAGATCTTGAATACGTCGCGAACCTCAACGTTTGAAGTAATCACTTCAGAAACTTCAGGTGCAAGCATTCCTTCCAAGGCATCTTTTATTTCATTGATTGCATCGTAAATGATTGAATACAATCTGATTTCAATTTCTTCTTGCTCAGCGATTTTTCTTGCGCTGTTTGAAGGCCTTACCTGGAAACCAACAATTATCGCATCTGAAGCAGAGGCCAAAAGAACATCAGATTCGGAAATCTGACCGACTGCTTTGTGGATGATACTTACTTGTACTTCAGCATTAGACAGTTTCAGTAGAGAATCGCTCAATGCTTCAACCGAACCATCTACGTCACCTTTAACTATCACATTCAATTCTTTAAATGATCCTATAGCTAAACGACGCCCTATTTCATCTAAAGTTATATGCTTTCTAGTTCTAATACTTTGCTCTCTGGCCAATTGCTCACGTTTACCTGCGATCTCACGTGCCTCTCGCTCAGTACCCATCACATTAAACTTATCTCCTGCTTGAGGTGCACCATCGAGTCCAAGAACGAGTACCGGAGAAGAAGGCCCAGCTTTAGTCATTTTCTTACTGCGGTGATCAAACATGGCTTTTACCCGGCCATGATGCGACCCTGCGAGGATAATATCACCAACATTTAAAGTACCTGATTGTACTAGTATAGTTGCTACATATCCTCTGCCTCTATCAAGCATGGCCTCCACTACTGTGCCTACCGCATTTTTGTTAGGGTTAGCTTTTAATTCTAAAAGTTCAGCTTCCAGCAATACTTTTTCAAGAAGATCCTCAATACCCAAACCAGTTTTTGCTGATATTTCCTGACTTTGGTATTTACCTCCCCAGTCTTCAACCAACATATTCATATTGGCAAGTTCTTCTTTTATTTTTTCGGGGTTGGCATTGGGCTTATCTACTTTATTAATAGCAAATACAATGGGTACCCCCGCGACTTGTGCATGGTTAATGGCCTCCTTGGTTTGTGGCATCACATTGTCATCAGCAGCTACCACAATAACGACGATGTCAGTTACCTTGGCACCACGTGCGCGCATAGCAGTAAAAGCTTCGTGACCTGGAGTATCAAGAAATGTGATTCTCTTTCCACTTTTGGTCATTACATCATAGGCACCAATGTGCTGTGTAATACCACCAGCTTCCCCTTCCGTAATTTTTGTTTGACGAATATAATCGAGTAGTGAAGTTTTACCGTGGTCAACGTGACCCATTACAGTAACAATTGGAGCCCTGTGCACCAAATCTTCTTCTTTATCTTCAACTACTTCAATTGCATCTTCGATGTCTGTGGTGATGAATTCTACTTCATACCCAAATTCATCTG
>DAIQNU010000127.1:0-9257 GCA_036788235.1 Cyclobacteriaceae bacterium | reverse complement strand
TCACCAACTCAAATTAATAATTTTTACAGTCACTTAGCCTCTAAGCTTATTATAACAAATTGGAAATCATAAGTTTTTAAGATCAACCCTTCTTCTTTTCGGAGGCTTTTACATTGCTCAAATTGTACGAGTTAATTACACTTTTTTTTCCATTCATATTATTGATGAAAAATTAAATAACTCAATACTCGATTTCCATCAAATCAAACATAAAAGCATACTGCATAGCCACTTCCTTTAGTCTTCTGAATCGGCCAGATGCACCTCCATGACCTGCCTCCATATTGGTATACAATAGCAAGACATTATTATCGGTTTTCATTTCTCTCAATTTGGCAATCCATTTAGCTGGTTCCCAATATTGCACTTGCGAATCGTGAAGCCCGGTTGTCAAGAGCATGTTTGGATAAGCTTTTTTCTCTACATTGTCATAAGGAGAATAGCTCAACATATATTCATAGTATTGCTTTTCGTTCGGATTGCCCCATTCGTCATATTCACCTGTGGTCAATGGTATAGTTTCGTCAAGCATGGTAGTAACCACATCCACAAAAGCCACATCTGCTATCATACCCTTGTACAGCTCCGGAGCTAAATTGGAAACCGCCCCCATAAGTAAGCCTCCGGCACTTCCTCCTTGCGCAAACAGGCGGTCATTTGAAGTGTAATTATTTGCGGTAAGAAATTTTGAGCAGGCAATAAAATCGGTAAATGTGTTTTTCTTTTTAAGAAGCTTACCGTCTTCGTACCAATGACGCCCCATTTCTTCACCACCTCTGATATGCGCTATGGCATATACAAAACCTCTGTCTAGCAACGTCACTCTAGCCGGGCTAAAATATGCCGGCATACTAATTCCATATGAACCATAAGCATATTGCAAACACGGATTTTTAACATCAGCTTTAAATTTGTCGACATGATAAACCAACGATATAGGGATTTTGGTGCCATCTTCAGCCGTTGCAAATACGCGCTCGGTTTTATAGAATTCTTTGTTGAAATCCCCTAAAACTTCCTGTTCCTTTTTTATGAATTTTTCCTTACTCACCACATCGTAATCTATGGTAGAGTTTGGTGTAGTCAAAGAGCTGTAGTTATATCGTATCAAATTGGTTGCAGGGTCAGGATTGCTAGCTAAGCTTACCTCATAAGTTGGCTCTTCGAAATTTAGATAGTGATTATCTTGATCATCATTTTTCAAAATATTGATTTTAACCAGACCTTCGTTCCGCTCTTCCAATGCAATAAAATCGTTAAATAAATCGAATCCTTCAAGATAATAATCATCGCGATGCGACATAACATCCTGCCAATTGGCTTTTCCAGGGCTGCTTTCTGAAGCTTTTACAAGTTTAAAATTTTTTGCTTCAAGGTTAGTCCTAATATAAAAATTACCATTAAGGTGGTCGACACTGTACTCAAGGTCACGTTCACGGGCTTGTATTAAACCAAAAGGATCAAGTGGACTATCTGACTTAACATATCGCACTTCGTTACTGACCGTGGCTGAAGAGCTAATAAGGATGAATTCCCGTGATTTGGTTTCATGCACATGGCAACCAAAAGTCTCGTCGTCTTCCTGAAACACCAGCACATCTTCGTTGGGTTCACTGCCTAACTTATGTCTATATATTTGATTCCATCGCAAGGTATTGGGGTCTTGCCGGGAGTAAAATACATAATCGTCATTTGCCGACCATGTCATATTTCCAGTTACATTTTCTATGGTTTCAGGAAAAAAAACACCTGTTTCGGTATCTTGAAAACGGATGCTGTACACCCTGCGCCCAATAGTATCTGTTATTACAGCAATGTATTTATGGCCTGTACTTGCATTGACATACAACGAAAAATAGCCATAGTCTTTTCCCATTTCATTACCATCAGCTAAGATTTCCTCCTCAGCCTCCAATGACCCTTTTTTGCGACAGTATATCGGATATTCACCACCAGTAATGTATTTTGTGTAGTAATAAAAATCGTCAAGTTTGTAAGGCACACTGCTGTCATCTTGCTTTATGCGCCCCTTCATTTCTTCAAACAAGCGTTCCTGACCTTCTTTGGTATGAGCCATCACTTCATCCAAATAGGTGTTTTCAGCATTTAAATAGTCAATTACTTCTTGATTTTCGCGCTCATTGAGCCAGTAGTAATTATCGGTTCGGGTATGATCGTGCGCTATAAGCTGCTTGGGTTTTTTTACCGCAATTGGCGGTGAACTTTTCGAATCTTGCATTGTTTTACTTTTCTTTTCTTCTTTTTTACATGCCAACATTAGCGGCAATATTAATACAAACAAAAAATACCTGTAACGCATAGAGATAAATTTTAGGTTAACTTTAAAATATTCATGTATATAATAAATTATTCAAACTAGATATTATTCACTGAGCATAATTAAGCTCATATTTTGCACACGCTGCTGTTTTACCATAAAACATGAGTTTAAGTTAAATAAAACGACTTTTTGATAATTCTCAGGTTGTGGGTTTATTTACTCTTCAAACATTTATTTCAAAAAATAAGATCGTAATGCTTAATTCGGTAACCCTTAAAATCACAATTCGTCTACATATTTATAAACTGATTTTTTTTCATAAATGGCTTATTGAACCATATTATAAAATGCCTTAGACTTTTACATCACAACTAAAACAACAGACCATGCAAAATCAAAGAAAATTTACTGATCTAATTTTTGTATATGGCGCCTTGCGCAAAGATTCAGGCAATGATGTATCAGTTCACTTAGCAAATAATGCAAACTACCTAGGGCATGGATTTGTTTTAGGAGAGCTGTATGATATTGAAGGATATCCCGGCTTAAAACTTGACGATAAAAACGGTCGAAAAATTGAAGGTGATATTTTTCAAGTTGACAATATCGTTGATATGTTGCATGAGCTTGATAAATTTGAAGAGCTAGGGCCTGAATATCCTATACCTAATAGCTACACTCGCGAGAAAGTTGAAGTCAACTTTAAAAACTCTTATTTAAAATGTTGGGTCTATCTTGCGCAAACAGTTGAAGGTCGAAAAAAAATTGAGGTAGCAGTTTGAAATTGATAATGAAAATATCAGATTATACTGAGTTTAAGGCAACTAAGTTGACCATTAAAGATAGCTAACAAACTTTCAGTAAATATTCTCTTCAAAAAATATCTAAAGGTCAAATCTTTTGGTCTGTGAGCTAAACTACATAATTTGACTTAGAACATTTCCACCCAAAAAACCAACAGCTCCACCCCAGGCAAACACACTTGACAATAAATCATACAACACAGACTATTAATGCACTGTAAATTGCCAGTGTAAACCATCAAATAGTACATGTGATGAAGATTTTTAAAGTCATACTTTTTTGCTTTTTGGTAGTAAATGTTCAAGCGCAGGTAGTCTTTCATTCAGCAGAAGAAAGTATTGAATATGCCTTAAAGCATAATAAACTACACCAATCAGAAGCAATAAATACACAACAGTCGCAAGCAACGAGACAGATCAAGAGCGGCGCTTTGCTACCCCAAGTAAAAGCCAGTGCGCTGGCCGAGCATTATTTTAGCTTGCCTGTGCAATTGCTACCTGCCGAAATCGTAGGTGGTGAACCTGGCACGTTCAGACCCGTTCGTTTTGGATTGCCCTATACAGCAAGTGGCAGCTTGAATGCAAACTGGAATTTATTTAGTCCGGGTAGGATCAATGATCTCAAGATCGCAAAAATCGATGAAAACATTGCCCAGGAGCAATTTAAACTACAAGAAAACAACCTGAAAGAAGATGTAACCATCGTGTGGTATAGCTTGCTTCAGGCTGCAGAAAACCTTAAAATAGCGCAGGAAAACCTATCGTCTATCGACACGTTATGGCAGGCAACTAAGCACAAAGATGCCCTTGGACTGGTGGATCCGCTAGATGCGAATCGCCTACGAATTTTACTTCGGCATAATCAAATGTTCGTAACAAACGCTGAAAGAACCTGGCAAAACAGGCTGGATCAATTTAAATTGACTGTAGGTGTGTCTATGGATGAGGCCATAGAAATAAAAGGCCAACTTGTACCTGAAACTACAGATGAACAACTGGGCAGTCTGGATACATTTCCGGATGATTATTCAGTGAACATCTATAAAATGATGGAAGAGCGAAGGTATCTCGAGTTGCGAAAATCCCGCATGGATTTGTTGCCCGAGGTATCTGTTTATGGAAATTTCACCCGACAGGCATTCAGCGAATCGCTGGACATTTTTAGCAGCGACGCACTCAGGTTCAACATCGGCGTAGTAGGTCTAAGGATTGATATGCCCATTTTTACCGGAATGCAGCGAAAAAACCAAATCGTGCTGGCCGATTTGAAAAATCAGCAGGCATCCTTGGAAAGGCAATACCAAAGCCAGCGCTCGCTTGCTTCAGACAAGCAACTGCTGAGAGACTATGCAGCAGCTACTGAAAATCTTGAGCGCGCAACAGAAGCTCGTGAAAATGCCCAGGTAAATTATAATTTGGCAACCTTCAAATACGATGGGGGAATGTATGGCATCAACAGGCTTATTGACATTTATCAGGAAAAACTACAGGCCGACAGTCAGTATCTTGAACAAATGACCCACTATCTGATAGCCAAAACCAAACTTGAAATCAGAAAACATCAATAATACTATGAAAACCTTGAGAACCATTTTTATATCATTATTGGCAAGCACTTTTTTCATGGCTTGTCAGGGAAACGGCGAGACTACCTCACCCTTAATCGAACCCCTTACTGAGGCAGTTTATTCATCGGGCTTTGTGATGCCTGCCAACGACCACAAGCTGTATAGCCAGGCCGAAGGGGTATTGCTAAAAGTTCATGCCCGCGAAGGCGACATTATCAAAAAAGGCATGCCTTTGTTCGAAATAGCCAATGTGCAGCAAGATCTTCAACTTAGAAAAGCTCAAGATGCCTATTCCATAGCACAAGAAAACTATAGCGAAGAATCTCCTCTTTTGCAGGAGCTGATTCAGTCTATTGAAACCGCCAAAGCACGTATGCAAAACGATAGCCTCAATTATCATCGCTACCAGCAATTGCTCGAAAAAAAGGCCATATCCAGTTTTGACTATGAAAAATCAAAACTGGCCTATGAAAACTCAGCCAATGAGTACAAAGCACTGCGCAATAAATATGAATATACGCGCCGTCAACTATGGCAGTCGCTGCGAGATGCCGGAAATCAATTATCGATACTGGCCGACGAGAAAAATCGCTACATAATTAGCAGCCCCATAGATGGTAAGGTCTTCGAAATGTACCGGCAGCCGGGCGAACTCATCAGGCGCAATGAACCC
Source organism: Cyclobacteriaceae bacterium (assembly GCA_036788235.1). Lineage (GTDB taxonomy): Bacteria > Bacteroidota > Bacteroidia > Cytophagales > Cyclobacteriaceae > JAFIEV01. The sequence goes on along the minus strand of DAIQNU010000127.1, from coordinate 3,932 downwards.
GTGGCACTTATTGGTCACGACTCTCTTCTGTACCTTAACTTGAGTATCGACGAACTTGATATACAGCGAGTAAAAATAGATCAACCCATTAAAGTGAAAATTGATGTATACGGTTCGCAAGTATTTAATGCCAGGGTGCGCAAAATCTACCCTATGCTCAACCTTGCCGACCAGTCATTTAGAATCGATGCGGAATTTACAGATCCTGTGCCAGGTGGTTTTGTTGGACTCAACGTGGAAGCCAATATTATTATATCGCAAAAGACCCATGCCGTTACTCTGCCCAGGCGATATGTAGATACTGACAATACCGTATGGATTAAAGATGGTAAGGACAAGAAAAAAGTGCTTATAACAACCGGTGTAGAAACATTCGAAAAAGTAGAGGTGCTTTCAGGACTTGATACCACCGACGTTGTAATCGCATTGTAGGTCAGTTAAAAAAATTGTCATGAGAATACCACTCACCGTAGAAATAGCCAAAACCCATTTGCTTTCGAAAAAGCGGCAAACACTTGTCGCCATGATGGGCGTAACATTTGGCATAGGTATGTTCATCGGACTCATAGGACTTATGAATGGTTTGAACCAGCTAACCGAAGACATCACCATGAGCGCTTTGCCAGACATACGCATATTTAACGATGTGGCCGTAAGTGAAAAAAATATAATCGATGGGGAATTCAATAGCCATTGGAATGTGGCACACAATCAGCGACCCAAAAATGAAAGCGCTAGATTGCGCAATGGCTACCAGATACTGCAATATATACAAAATGATGATAGAGTTGCCGGTGCCTCTCCGTCGCTTTCTACACAGGTATTTTTCAACTATGGCCCGGTAAAACTCAATGGCAATATGATGGGCGTAGACATATTGCATGAAGACAAATTGTTTGACTTAAGCGCCAAAATGGTTGATGGTAACATCCGTGAGCTGGTTAACTATACCGACGGCGTGATACTGGGCTACAACCTGGCCAAAAAACTCAATCTTAAAAAGGGCGATCGTGTACAAATATCAACTCCCGAAGGCTTTACCACCCGGCTCAAAGTTGTGGGCATCGTGCAGTTTGGCATAGGCACCGTCGATGATGTGCGCAGCTATGTCAACCTCAGTACCATGCAACGTATGTTAAAAAAAGACAACCGATACCTTACGGACATTAACGTAAAAATGCACAGGCTTGAGGATGCCAGAAGCGTAGCAGATGAATACCATATATTGTTCGGTTACAAAGCTGAAGATTGGGAAACGGCCAATGCCACGGTTTTACTTGGAAAAATTATCCGTAATACCATGACTTATGCAGTTACTTTTACATTGTTGCTGGTCGCAGGTTTTGGCATTTACAATATTTTGAACATGACCATCATGAACAAAATGAAAGACATAGCCATACTCAAAGCTACCGGTTTCAACGGTCGCGACATCAAATATATTTTTATGACACAATCAGTTATTATAGGTTTTGCAGGCAGTGTACTGGGTCTTGTAATGGGCTTTGGGCTTTCTACTTTGCTGAGTAAAACGCCATTCGATGTGGGCGATGTATTGGCTGTAACGCACTTTCCGGTAGACTTTGATCCTACTTATTACATCATCGGAGTGGTATTTGGCATTCTCACTACAGCCTTTGCCGGTTATATGCCCTCCAACAAAGCCGCCAAAATTGATCCAATAGAAATCATTAGAGGACAATAACATGAAGGAGATAGTTTTAAAAACCAGCAGACTGAATAAGTGGTTCCATGACCCGCAAGACTTTCATGTATTGAAAGACATAAGCATGGAAGCCTACAAAGGGGAGTTTCTATCGCTCGTTGGCAAATCAGGTTGTGGCAAGTCTACGCTGATGTATTTACTTTCTACCATGGACACTGACTATGAAGGTCAGCTTGAAATAAACAATGAAAAACTCACTGGTAGAAAACAAAACTACCTTGCAAAATTTCGTAATGAGCACATCGGTTTTGTATTTCAATTTCACTATCTGCTACCGGAATTTACGAGCCTCGAAAATGTAATGATTCCAGCCCGCAAACTGGGAAAATATAGCTATAGCGAAATTGAAGAACGGGCATACGAAAAGCTTGCATGGCTCGATATGAAAGCACATGCCATGAAACCAACCAGTAAGCTATCGGGCGGACAACAACAGAGGGTGGCCATAGCTAGGGCACTCATCAACGATCCGGCCATAATTATGGGCGACGAACCTACGGGCAATCTTGACTCAAGCAATTCAAAAATCGTTTTTGACATTTTTAAACAACTGACACGTGAGTTTAATCAGACCATAATTGCCGTAACCCATGACGATGAGTTTGCTGCAAATACAGACCGGGTTATTGAAATGCATGATGGTGAAATTGTTGGAGCTTGACAGATAAAAATTATGAATATGGAGCAGTCTAAAAAAACTTTCTATCCTGAATCAGATTGGAATAGCTTTACCGCTGATTATAAAAAACATGCATTGGATTATCAAGCGCATTTTGCCGTAGCCTTGCAAAATCTGGTTCAGTTTCAGCAAGAGAGACCGGGCTATAATCCATCGAATATACCGATCAACAATGAAACCATGACAGAATGCTTGTGAATGTTACTATCTTTTAAATAATTTTAACTATGCCTGCACAAGACTTGAACAAATCGTTTTTTAGTACCATAGGCCTCAATAAAAAGGTGGTATTTTGGCTTATCGTTTCGTTTGTAGCGGTCAGAATGATTTACCTTTTCTTTTTTGCAGATGACATACCATTAATCGAAAAATTAATAATTTCAGCCGCTACGCCGATATTTTTACTCCTGTATTTTTTGATCATAGCATGGCTAAACAAGATACTGGAAAAACCATTTCCCTATAAAAAATACAAAGTGGGCAGGGTAATTATCCAGACAGCCATTTCATGTGTCTTTTTGGTTCCCATTCCACTTATTGGTCTTTGGATGTCCAAAAACTATGGTAGCTTCGAAATTCTGAACATCTCGTATGCAATAGGAATAATGGCAAATATAATATTTATAGCTGCCATCAATCTGGCTTTTTATGGTGGTTACTTTTTTGATAGCTGGCGCCAGGCCTTTGTAGAGTCGCAAGCACTTTCAAGAGAAAAAGCTGAAATACAAAAAAACTCGGCACAACTCCAGTACCACAACCTGATCAACCAACTCAATCCACATTTTTTCTTCAATAGCATAGCCTCGCTCGATAGTTTGATAAAAGAAGATCCTGTATTGGCATCAGCCTTTTTACAACAACTTTCGAAAGTGTACCGCTACATACTCCAAAACCGGCAGAAGGAACTCGTGAGTCTGGAAACAGAAATTACTTTTGCCCATCAGTATTTTGCTTTGCTAAAGACACGCTTTGGAGCCGCATTTGTGGTAGAAACAAACTTGGAGGAAGACGCCATGGAAAAACAGATAGTTCCGGTAACTTTGCAGGTGTTAACCGAGAATGCGATTAAACACAACAAGATGAGCACAAACGAGCCGCTTACTTTGCGCATTTTTACACAGGATGGCTACCTGAATGTTTTGAATAATAAACAATTGAAACCGCAAGTAGAGCATACAAACAAAAGTGGCTTGCAAAGCATGAAGGACATGTATGCTTTAATTGAAGATAGACAAATGGAAATAGAAAACCATTGGGACAGTTTCAATGTGAAAATACCCCTGATTCCGGCTTTTAAAATCATGGCAAAATGAAAATCCTGATCATAGAAGATGAAGCGCTTGCTGCCAGAAATCTGGCTAAAATGATTAAAAAAATAGTTCCGGATGTCCATATTCTTGATTTAATTACTTCAGTACACGAGGCTATGACCTGGTTCAGTAAAAATGATGCCCCTGACTTGCTTTTTGCAGATATTCAGCTTTCAGATGGCAATAGCTTTGAGATTTTCGAAAGTATAAACATTGA
>DAIQNU010000126.1:0-9403 GCA_036788235.1 Cyclobacteriaceae bacterium | reverse complement strand
GATTTTAATCCACAATTGAAAGAACGTGTGATTGCTGAAGCGAAATTTATCAGAGCACTTACTTACTTCAATCTGGTAAGAATCTATGGAGAAGTACCTTTAGTGTTGAATGAAGTTTTAGATCCAAGAGAAGGACTGGCCCATAGAAGACAAAGCGTAGATCTGATCTACGATCAAATAATAGAAGACTTATTAGACGCCGAGGAAGGTCTGAGTGTATCTTATAGCGGAATGAATTTAGGCAGAGCAACTAAAGGAGCCGCAATGTCTCTGCTCGGAAAGGTCTATATGACACTTGGGCAATATGCTGATGCAGAAAGTAAATTAAGGGAAGTAATTGATTTAAACGTTTATCAATTATTAGATGATTATGCAAATGTTTTCGATCCCGCCAATGCCAATCATGCTGAAATTGTATTTGAAGTTAAATTCAAAAAAGGGGGTATTGGTGAGGGAAGTAGTTTTTTTAATCAATTTAGCCCTGCAGAAATCGGAAATATTGTAACCGGTGCAGGTTCAGGATTAGGTCGAAATCTACCTACTGAAGATTTACTAAATGCGTATGAAGCTAATGATTTAAGAAAAGAGGCTTCTATAATACCAGGGTATACGAATAGTGCCGGAAATTTTGTGAGTTTTCCTTTTTGTGGAAAGTTTACTGATACACCTTTTCTGCCAGGCGATACAAACGATAATTGGCCGGTTTTACGCTATGCAGATGTGCTTCTATTGTATGCTGAGGCAATTAATGAGAACAATGGTGGCCCCAATATAAATGCCTACACATACCTTAATGAAGTCAGACAAAGAGCAGGGCTACCAATTGTAGAAAACCTCAATTACGAGCAATTCAAATTGGCTGTAGAAAATGAACGGAGAATTGAGCTTGCTTTTGAAGGTCATAGATGGTTTGATCTTTTAAGAAAAGGAAGGGCGTTTGAAGTAATGTCTCAAAAAGGTTATGACATAGAAAATCCAAGAGACTTGCTATTACCTATTCCACAATCTCAAATTGATGTTAATCCCGGTGGTTTGACTCAAAACATTGGATATTTCTAATTTTTATATCAAATCAGGCGGTGGTTTTTGAACCTCCGCCTGTAACTATCCACACTTATCAATTATTGAAATTCTATTTTTCAAGAGGTAAGAATTTGCACAAAAAATAATCTAGGCAGATTGTTGGAGTAAATAGCCTTGCAATCAAGCTAGAAATTGAATTTAACTTTTATATAGCTTTTATGAAAATCCATTATTATTTAATTATACTATTTTTTATATCGAGCTGTAGTTCTGTGGATGATTTTTGGGAGAAAGACAACAGGACTTTCACTATAAAAAATCATATTGGAAAAATTCTTCTTAAAGATTGTGGTATTTCGATAACATCTATTGATGGCAAAGTCATCGACTCAAAGGATAATCGTTTTATTGTAAAAGTCAACAGTAATAATGGCCAAAATATGATCTACTTTGAAGATCAACAAAAAGAAATAGATTTCGATCTTTCTTTCGAATTTTTAGATGATGAAAGTTTGCGTATAGATTGTAAGTTTGTTAACTCAGGCTCATCTTCTTTTTTTGTTGAAAAAATTACTGCCATTTATGGGTATATTGACCATTCCTCAACTTTAGATTCAACTCAAATTTTAGTGATCTCAGATGATTGGGAAGAAAGTAGAATTATTTTTCCTCTTAAAGGTCAGGTTAACAGTTTATTCACAATGGCTACTATAAATCCATCTTTTACAGGAGGTTTTTTGACAGGTAAAAATCATTTTAATCGATTCTCTATTGAAGACTCACTCCAACATGTTTTTATTCAAGCTTGGGGAGAAGGGAATGGATGCGAAATCCCGCCAGCGACAACAAGACTCACGGATCCTCTTTTTATTTCTTTTCATGAAAATTCTTTACAACAATTAGAACGATTTGCTGATTTGGCTGCGAAAGAAAATGATGTAAAATTGTGGCCTGAAAATCGTGCTGTGTGGTGTACGTGGTATGCAGGATGGAATCGCGAATACATGTATAGCTATAGAGAAGGCATAGCCAAAGGGGTAGAAGCTACAATACCTGAAATTAAAAATCACTTTTTTAATAGAGGAGCTAAAACTATCCGAATTTGTGATGACCATATAGCATACGGTGATTGGAATGACACCACAAATGCATTTCCAAACGGTTTAAGCAGCAGTGCAAAAATAGTTGCCGATTCTGGTTTAATACCAGGTGTGTGGTACCCTGTTTATTGGGCTTCTTCTGGTTCTGAAACGTTTAAAAAGCACAGAAATTGGTTTGCTATGGAAGAGGATGGTTCTCCATACTTTTTAAAAGACGATTTTCAAAACAGAAGTAGACTTGAAGATCCGCATAAATTTTTAATTTTTGATTCTTCCAACCCCGAGGTGCAGATGTATTTTGAAGAAACAGCTCGGAAGTGGAAAAATATGGGATTTGAATATGTTACTAATGATTTTTTAGCTTTTGCTACTGCACCACCCAAATATCATGATCCTACATATAGTAAAGCTCAGGTGTTAAGAAAAGGACTGGAGTCTGTCAAAAGAGGATTGGGAGATGATGTTTTTTATAGAACCATAGGCGCTCAATTTGGGACTTGCATGGGTCTTTCTCATGATGTTAGAATGAGCGGAGATTCCCACGGCGACAGACCATTTGCCTACCACCGTACAGCAGCCAACTGGTTCTATAATCACAGAGTGTGGCTGAATGATCCTAGTGCAATTGTATTTATGAGGTATGGAGAATTTAGGGATGTGGAATGGAATAAAATGTGGATATCTTGGATAGCACTTGCTGGAACCGTTATGACTTATGGTGAGCAACTTGATCAGCTACCCAATGAATACATTGACATTTATAAAAAGATGTTTCCACCTATAAAAAAAGCCGGTAGGCCATTAGACTTATGGGAAAATGATCCATACACGCTGTGGGGCATGAAAGCTGAGGACGCAGATGGAGCATATGATTTATTTGGAGTTTTTGGGCTGGAGGATTATGGTAACACTGATATTCAACTGAATCTTGACGAAATATCTTCAAGAACAAGAGGTTGGGAAAAAATGGAAAAGGTTGCCGATAATTACTTGCTTTGGGACTTTTGGAACCAAAAAATCTATAATTCTGATGCTCATTTGTTTAGTCTAAAAATGCCTTCTAAATCTTGCAGAATTTTTTCATTAAGGCCAAATGAAGGCCGTCCTCAATTTCTTGCAACTTCAGGACATTTCTCTATGGGGTTTATAGAAACTCAATCGATAGCATGGGATGCGCAAACTAAAACCCTTACAGGAAAGGCTAAAGGAAATGCTGGAGATGCAACAACCTTATTTTTTCACGTTCCCCAAGGGTTCGATATAAAATCTGCTACAATAGAAAATATAGTTGTAAATGCGAAGATCCAAAACAATGTATTGCAACTAGAAATTTCTGATGCTAACGATTGGATGTCTTTTCAATTGGAATTTACAGGGCAATCATCAGGCTCAAAAAGTACTACCAGGGCTTTTGTAAAAGGAAAGGCAGCTTCATTGATAGAATCTGAATCTTTTTAATTTTATGATGAAAGCACTGGTAAAAACTTCTAGAGCACCGGGAGAATTGCAATTGCAAAACCTTCCACTCCCTAATCCTACTGGTACCTACATGTTGGCTAAAGTAGCTTATGCAGGGATCTGTGGAAGTGATCTGGATATTTTGAACAATCGCACTTCTATATATAAGCCTCCGGTTGTTCAAGGACATGAATTTTCTGCCATAGTGGAAAAGATAGGAAGTGACGTGGTGGATTTCAAACCTGGAGATTATGTTGTTTCTGAAACTACTTTAAATTTACAAGGCATTGAAAGTCAGACTATTCCAAATGAATATCATTTAAGCCCTCATAAACAAATTATAGGATGGACAAAAAATGGAGGCTTTGCATCGCATGTTTTGATAAACAGCAAATTTAGTCATAAACTTGAACCTCATACCGATCTAAAAGTCGCTGCTATGGCAGAACCTATTGCTATAGCTGCTGAATCTGTATTTATTAAAGGCACTATCAAAAGGGGTGATTCAGTAGCCGTTATAGGGCCAGGACCTATTGGTATATTGTGCGCGCTCATAGCAAAACATTACGGAGAAGCAGAAAAAGTGTTTTTAGTAGGTTTGCCTGAAGATGAGCTACGATTGGTTATAGCTCAAAAAGCGGGCATTGACCATTGCCTTCAATTTAAAGAAGGAATTTCCAATGATATTCAGAAAATGAACATGGGTAATAAGGTTGACTTGGTTATTGACGCTACAGGAAGCATTCATGGATTCAATCTTTGTTTGGATATTATTCGTCGAAATGGCAGATTGGTTGAGGTGGGATCTATCACCGAAGATACCATGTTCTCTTGGGAAAAGGCCGCCTATCTTTCTTTAAACCTTTATTTTGTTTTTTCATCTACCAGAGACGCTTGGAATCTTGCAATTGATTTTCTTCAAAAAAATCAAAAAGGTCTTAGGCCGCTCATTACCCAAGTATATGCACTAGAAGAGTTTGAACAAGCTTTTTCAGATGCAAATAATGTTGATAAAAGTATTAAAGTATTATTCAAACCTAATTAATAGAAATATGAAATTCGATGGAGTATATCCGGTTATAGCATCTACTTTTTCTGAAAATGGAGATCTTGATATAGATAGCTTTGTGAATCTATTGAAAGTTATGACTCGAGGAGGATGCCATGGTGTGACCTTATTTGGAATAGCTGGCGAGTATTATAAGCTGACAGAGACAGAAGAACATAAATTGATTGAGGCCACAGTCCGCGAGTGTAAGGATGGGAAATCAAAATCTGTAATATCCGTAACCAAACATGCGTCGGAAGTATCCGCCACGTGGGCGAAGGAGCTTGAAACAGCAGGTGCTGATTGCCTCATGTTACTTCCTCCATTTTTTTTGAAACCATCTGTGGATGGCATCTTGGATCATATTCGAGTAGTAAATGATGCAGTAAATATTCCCATTATGCTTCAGTATGCTCCTGAGCAAACTGGTGTATCAATTGCCCCTGATTTGTTGATTCAAATTACGAAGCAATGTAAAAATGTGAAAATATTAAAAATTGAAAATAAGCCACCAGGTGGGTATGTCTCTAAATTAATAAATTCCGCTCCTGATGTTCAAATATTCGTTGGCAATGCAGGTTTTCAGATGATAGAAAATTTTGACCGAGGTGCAAGGGGTGTAATGCCTGGGTGCTCGATGTTCGATGTTTATTTGAAGATCTATAATAACTTCATTAATGGCCGTAGAAAGTTTGCAATGGATATTCACAATGATCTGGTTGCGCTGCTTAACCATATTCGGCAAAATGTAGAAATGATCATTTTCTTCGAAAAAAAGATTTTGAAACGAAGAGGTTTTATTGCGAATGATTATTGTCGGAAACCTTCTTTTAAGCCGGATGACCACCATTTACAATTGTTTGATGACTACTATGAACTCATCGAACAATACTTTGATAGTAGCCTGAATAAATGAAATCAAAATCGACTTTTGTAAAAACCGAACTTAGTAAATGGACTATCTAACCATAATTATTTTTATCGGTTATTTCCTTTTGATCCTCTTTGTTGGCCTTTGGGTTTCACGCAAGGGTCAAAATGATGCTGATGATTATTTTCTTGCTGGACGCAAATTGCCTTGGTATGCAGTCGGATTATCAATGATTGGGTCAAATATATCAACTGAACACTTTATAGGAATGGTAGGTGCTGCCTATATTTTTGGGATATCACCTGCTAATTATGATCAGACGGCATTTTTTTCCATGACATTGATGATCTTTATTTTTCTACCTTACTACTTTAGAAACAAATTGTATACAATACCACAATTTCTTGAGCGGAGGTTTAACAAAAATACAAGAACTATTTTCGCAATACTGACCATCTTTCATATGGTCTTAGTTTTATTAGCTGGGGCATTGTATGCAGGGGGACTCATTTTTCAGGAGATTTTTTCGCCTGAAGGAGTTTTGCTTTCTGCTTCGGGTAAAATAAGCTCATCACTGGTATTAGGTATATTGGTAATTGCCATTACAACTGGAATTTACAGTATATATGGAGGTTTAACTTCTGTGGTTTGGACTGATGTATTGCAAACGATCATTTTAATTTTTGCTGGTTTTTTTGTAACAATAATAGCTTTAAAAAATGCAGGTGGATGGAATGCAATGTGGGAAGTAAATCAAGCGGCTGGCGAAGAAAGAGTGCACTTGATTCAGTCTTCGATAGATTCGTTTGCACCATGGCCTGGGATTATGGCCTTGTTTTTAACCTTGGGGGTTTGGTATAATTGCACAAACCAATTTTACATCCAACGTTGTTTTGGAGCTCGATCAGAGTGGGATTCGCGAATGGGAATTGTTCTGGCTGGTGCAATCAAGCAGTTTTTGCCCTTAATAATTGTCATACCTGGTATAATAGCTTTTTCAATTTATGGAAAGGATGTTCCGCAGGATAAGGTTTTTCTATTGATGCTGAATGACTTATTGCCTCCATTTTTAAAATCATTGGTTCTTACAGGACTAGCAGCGGCCATTATGTCCACAGTTTCAAGCCTATTAAATAGCAGTTCCACTGTGTTTACCATTGATATTTATCAGCAATACATAAACCCTAATGCGGATCAACCTTATTTGCTTAAAATCGGTCGGTGGTCCACTTTTTTCATTTTATTAGCTGCTATCGTATGGGCTCCGTTTATTTTACATTTTGGCGAAGGATTGTTCGTTTATATACAAGATATGGCTTCATATTTCGCTCCAAGTATTGCAGCCATTTTCCTTGTAGGCATCCTTTGGCGAAGAATGAGTGCGAGTGCTGCTAACGTTACGTTGGTTGGTGGAATATTTATAGGTATAGGTTTAAAGCTGTTAAGCGGAATAATGCATGGCTCTATAGGGCAATTCATCCAACCATTTCTAAATCGTGCTCTTGTCAATTGGGTTTTGTGTTTATTGCTCATAGTCAGTATCTCATTACTGAGTAAAAAAAGAAATTTGCCTTCTGATATCATTTGGAAACCTTCATACTCAAAATTACCCATCGAAGAGCGAAAAAAGTTTACTGGGTGGAAGAGCTTTTACTTATGGTGGGGGGTGGTTTTAATAGTTAGAATAATTATTTATTTCATCTATGGATAAATTCTCTTATGCTGAAAAATATGTGTTTTTACCATACTTTTTTATAAAGGACAAACTATGAAATTTCCGCGAAGCGCATATCAGCCTTTCTCTGCTATGTTTTGCGTCGTTAGCAAATTGTCGAATCAAAAAAATGAAAAATGATAACTGAACAAATTAGAATTTTCAAACAGAAAATATTGGGTGGCGCAGTAATAGGATCGTTTTCAAAAACTGAAGATCCAGCTATAATTGAGGCCATGGGTTATGCAGGCTTCGATTTTGTGATACTTGATTTGGAGCATGGCCCAAATAATATAAGTAGCTTACAAGGGCTTATCCGTGCAGCTCAATTGACCCAAATATTGCCCATTGTACGTATCAAGGAGAATAATTTTCAAATGGCGGCTGAAGTTCTAGATATCGGAGCCGGAGGTATTCAAATACCACAGGTGACAACTGCACAGGAAGCTATGGCTGTAATAAATGCGGCTCGCTATGCGCCAGAAGGTAATCGCGGGGTTTGTCGATTTGTACGTGCCGCCGATTATTCTTCAGCCGACCGATTTCAATACTTTAAAGAAGCCAATGAGGCCATAATAATTTTACAAATCGAAGGTTCCCAAGCCATGGCGAATCTGGAAAGTATTTTAAAAGTTGAAGGATTCGATGTCATATTTATTGGCCCTTATGATTTAAGTCAATCTATGGGCTTAACAGGTCAAATCGACCACCCTAGAGTTGTTGGAGAAATGGAGCGAATAGTTACATTGTGTACATCAAAAAACATTGCAGTAGGAACTTTTGTGGATACAAAAGAAAATGCTAGGCGGTGGAAAAACACAGGAACAAAATATATAGCCTACTCCGTTGATACAGGATTGATGTACGAAAAATGCAAAGAAATAATCAAAGAAATAGGTTAGAACTTTTAATTACAAATTATGAGTGATATAATAAAAAAAATAGAAGTATTTCCAATATCAATCCCAAGAGAAATTCCTTATTTAGGCAAACTTGAGAATGGAAATATTCATAATGAAAAAGGATACTTTATACGACCAGGAAATAGTAGTATTTATAGCATTCATGATCAATCTTTATTAGTGAAAATCACTACGCAGTCTGAAGATTATGGGTGGGGCGAATGTGTAGCATTTTATGCTCCCGAGGTAACTGCTTCTATAATTAATGAGTTAATCGGGCCACTACTCATTGGACGTTCTGTTCATGATGTAGTAAAAATTTATGAAGACTTATACAATGCCATGCGAGTTCGAGGCTTCTTCGGAGGTTTTTATCACGATGCTATTGCAGCTATAGACATTGCCATTTGGGATTTGCATGGGAAATTGCTCAAGGTGCCAGTTTTCAAAATTTTGGGCTCTAGCAGATTTTTGAAAATGCCGGCTTATGTTAGCGGGCTTCCTAAGCCAACGCTTGATGAAAGAGTAGCTTTGGCAGTGGATTGGGTGGATAAAGGCTATGATGCCATAAAATTTGCGGCAGCAGTTTCTTATGATGGCATTGTGGAAGAAATGAAAACGCTCCGAGAAGCCCTAGGATCCAAAGTGAAACTTTTGGTAGATCTTCATTGGAAATTCACTGCTGCAGAAGCAATAAAATTAATTGGTGAATTAGATAAATATGATTTATACGTAGCTGAAGCACCATTAAGGCCAGAAGATACAAATGGACAGTCCTTGGTTGTGAGGTCCATAAATACTCAATTAGGTTTGGGGGAAGAACTTAGAACTGTATATGAATTTCGTCCAAAATTCGAACAATCTTGCATGCATGTAATACAACCTGAGATGGGCAGAACAGGAATAACCTCCTTTTGGAATATCTGTCAAATGTCGGTAGCATTTAATCACACGGTAATGCCTCATGCAAGTATAGGAATAGGCATTTTCCAAGCAGCCAGTTTACAGGCTTCTGCGTCTCTACAAAATATGGTATATCACGAATATCAACATTCTATTTTCGATAAAAATCTACAGTATGTAAAAACAACCATGAAGTGTGAGAATGGCTATTACACGGTGCCGCTTGAACCAGGTTTAGGAATTGAGCCTACAGATGAAGTTTTCAATTTCATAAAAAAGTAAAAGATTAAAGCAAATTGGAGTCAACTAATTAAAATGGAAATGTTTGTATTCTAGCGACATAAAATAAGGAAATCTGTAAAGAATTTATTATATTTTTCCAGC
>DAIQNU010000125.1:0-9416 GCA_036788235.1 Cyclobacteriaceae bacterium | reverse complement strand
GGTGTAAACCCGTGGAACTAGCAAAAAAATACATCTGGTTTTGGCGGAATTTTTGCTTATTCGCAAAAATTGTGACAAAACTGGTGCCTGCGAAACTTGAGTAAAATATTAATAAAAAAAGCAAAATATTCGTCAGGCTGATTCTTCATCCAGCTTTCGAAGTGCCAACATCAACGAATCCGTTTCGTCCTTGGTTCCCACGGTTATACGCAGGCAGTCTTCACAGAGCAATACGTTGGAACGATCTCTAAGAATGATTAATTTTTCTATCAGACGCTTGTAGACTTCCCGAGCTTTGATGGTTTTTACCAATAAAAAATTGGCATCTGAAGGATACACTTTCAATACCATTTTTAATTCCAACAATTGCTGGCTGAGTTCCTCTCTCAAAGCAAAAGTTTCAGTGACCATCTTTTCCTTTTCAGCTACATGATCAAGCACTTCCAATGCGATTTTTTGGGTTGCCGCACTTATATTATATGGAGGCTTTATTTTATTCAAAAGACTAATCAACTCCATTGAAGCGAATGTCATACCCAGCCTGAGACCTGCCATGCCCCATGCTTTGCTAAATGTTTGCAACACCACCAGGTTGGGGTAAGCATCTAACTGACTCACAAGGCTATCTTGAATAGAATAATCAATATAAGCTTCGTCGACCACCACCAACCCTTCAAATCCTTTGAGTATTTTATGAATTTCATAAACATTTAGACTATTGCCTGTAGGGTTGTTGGGTGAGCATACAAATATGAGTCGGGTATGTGCATCAATTTGAGCTAATACTTTTTCTGCATTCAGCGAAAAGTCATCGTTGAGTGGGGCAGTTATAATACCCACATTATTGATACGGGCACTCACCTCATACATGCCATATGTTGGTGGCATTATGCAAATATTGTGCTCCCCAGGCTCACAAAAGGCTCGAATCAGTAAATCAATGGGCTCATCGCTTCCATTGCCTAAGAATATGCGTTCTGGGGCTATGTCTTTTATCCTCGAAATTTTCTCTTTTAGCGCGTGTTGGTACGGATCGGGATACCTATTGTATGCTTGTTCTCCTGGTGTACCGAATGGGTTTTCGTTGGCATCCAAAAAAATACCCAAGGTACCAGTATATTCATCTCTAGCCGAAGAATATGACTTAAGGTTCAATAAGTGCGGCCTAAGCAATTTATTTAATTCCATTCTTCTTTTTGATTTCTTCCAACCTTAACGTTACTGCATTTTTGTGGGCTTCAAGTTCTTCCGCCGCAGCCATGATTTCAACCGTGGGTCCTAATAAGTACAAACCTTCCTCACTAATTTCCTGTAAAGTGATTTTCTTGATAAAACTATCCAGCGAAACACCACTATAAGCTAGGGCAGCACGGTTGGTTGGTAAAGTATGATTGGTTCCAGAGGCATAATCACCCGCAGACTCTGGCGTGTAGTGCCCCAAGAAAATAGACCCGGCATTTTCAATTTTTTCTGCCATAGAAGCTGCATTGTTTGTAGCCAAAATCAAATGCTCAGTGGCATAATAATTAAGCAAATCGATAGCTGCATCCTCTGATTTTACCACAACAGAAAAACTATTTTTTAGGGCTTCGCGTGCAATTTTTTTGCGCGGTAATGATTTGAGCTGCTTTTCAACTTCTTTATTTACACTTTTGGTAAATTCTACACTGCGACTTATAAGCAAAACCTGGCTATCAATGCCATGTTCTGCCTGACTCAGCAGATCAGATGCTACAAACGATGCATTGGCTTCATCGGAGGCATAGATCGCCACTTCAGAAGGGCCGGCTGGCAAGTCAATGGCCACACCTTCGAGACTGATTAATTGCTTGGCAGCAGTTACATATTGGTTTCCCGGGCCAAATATCTTGTAAACTGCCGGTACCGAATCAGTGCCATAAGCCATAGCTGCAATGGCCTGTGCACCGCCACATTTTATTACTTTGGTTATTCCACACTTGTGCGCGGCGTATAAAATGGCAGGGTGAATTTTGCCCTTTTTATTGGGCGGTGTACAAAGTACAATCTCCTTACAGCCAGCTATGTTTGCCGGTACACCCAGCATTAAAACAGTGCTAAATAATGGAGCTGTACCACCCGGAATATACAAACCCACATGGGTAATGGGCACGCTTTTACGTCGGCAAATCACCCCGGGCATGGTTTCTACTTCAATCCCTTGATCGATCTGCGCTTCATGAAAAATTTTGATGTTGTCGTAAGCAGTATCTATAGCCCGCCGCAATTTATCTGAGATCTCAAACTCTGCATCAGCTAATGTTTCAGCGCTTACAACAAGGTCATCAATTCGAACACCATCAAACTGCTCAGTGAAATGAATAAGAGCTTTGTCACCATTTTTTCGAACCTCTTTGAGTATTGGTTTTACTACTTTTCGAATTTTAGAAAGGTCAAGTACAGGCCTTTTTACGATTTTTTCGTAATCACTTCTATTAGGATTGTCAATAAAAATCATAGCAGATTTTATAAAATCATTTTTTCTATAGGAACTACAAGAATGCCTTCAGCGCCTGCTTTTTTAAGATTTTCTATTACTTCCCAAAAAGCATCTTCATTGATGACTGAGTGCATCGAACTCCAGCCTTCTTGTGCCAATGGCATAATGGTTGGGCTGCGCATCCCCGGCAACAGTCTTTTTATTTCGTCAAGCTTGTCGTTAGGTGCATTGAGCAATATATATTTGTTGTTGTTGCCTTCTTGCACAGATTCCAACCTAAACAACAGTTTGTTTAATATGGCTTGTTTTTCAGCATTTAACGCATTGCCTGAAATAAGTAATGCTTCAGATTTTAGTATCGTTTCTACTTCTTTTAGTCCGTTGGAGAGAAGCGTACTGCCGGTGCTCACAATATCGCAAATAGCATCAGCGAGTCCAATACCTGGCGCAATTTCTACAGAGCCACTTATCTCATGCAATTCGGCTTTGATATTGTTTTTTTGTAAATAGTCGGCGAGAATAACCGGGTAAGAAGTGGCTATACTCATACCTTCGAAATATGTGGGTCCATTGTATTCCCTGTTTTTAGGAATAGCCAGACTCAAACGACATTTCGAAAAGCCAAGTCTTTTGATGGTCTTTACTTTTTTTCCTTTTTCGAGAACTACGTTTTCACCCACAATGCCAATATCAGCCACACCATCAGATACATAGCCTGGTATATCGTCGTCGCGTAAAAACAGGAATTCGAGTGGGAAGTTTCGTGAAGGTGCAAGAAGTTTGCCCGTACCATTATTGAATTTGATGCCACATTCTCTGAGGAGGTTCAAAGAATCGTCGCTCAAGCGGCCTTTTTTCTGTACAGCCAGCCTTAAGTAAGTGTCCATAAATATTTTTTCTTAGTGTTAATAGTGAATATCCTGCCACAGGATCTATCAGGAAACGATGGCTCAAAAGAGATAGGCAGCCCGCTAGTCAGTATCATACAACCGGCATAGCGGGTAAAAATGTCGTTGAGTTTTATGTAAAAAAACCATCATCGCGCAAATTTATAGATAAGTTTATTAAAACAAAAAGTAAGGGGTTTATTTACTCCATAGGCTTACTCAAAAGCTAAATTCAAATCTTATAAGTTGCTTCGAGTACTCTTCACCAATCTATTTCTTCTTTGCCATGTTCTACTAGGTATTTATTGGTTTGGCTAAAGTGTTGGTTGCCAAAAAAGCCTTTGTTGGCGGCAAATGGACTTGGATGGGCCGATTTCAATACCAAATGCCTCGAAGCATCTATGGTTCAGGTCTTTACGGAATCATCATACCAACTCAACCAAGAATGGATATTTATGATTGTTTCGTGAGGAAACGAAACAGGGCAGAGTATCTATATTTCTTTATTTGCTTAATAATAAGATGATTGATTTGGTGGATATATTGATTGGTGCAACGACAGCGAAATGTGGTTGGCCGTTGGCGCAACCACGGCACAGGAACTGTGTAGTGGAAAATGATATCCCCCCTCGCCATGGTTCGTGTCTCCACGAACCATCCTGCTACCCTTTGAGGCATAGAACTTATGTGCTAGCAAACTTAATATTCGTTTCGTCAAAATGCTATCCAAGGCTCTGAGAATGCTGTTTCGTGAGGACACGAAACAGGGCATTAAGGATTTCTAAACTGCACCTATCATGACTTATCTTCACCAATCTATTTCTTCTTTGCCATGTTCTACTAGGTATTTATTGGTTTGGCTAAAGTGTTGGTTGCCAAAAAAGCCTTTGTTGGCGGCAAATGGACTTGGATGGGCCGACTTTAATACCAAATGCCTCGAAGCATCTATGATTTTCCCTTTTTGTTGGGCATAGGCACCCCATAAAAGAAAAACAACATTTTTCTTTTGTTCAGAAACAGTTTTTATAACTGCATCGGTAAAAATCTCCCAGCCTTTATTTTGATGTGAGCCAGGTGAATTTGCGCGTACAGTGAGAGTAGCATTAAGCAAAAGCACGCCTTGAGAAGCCCAGCGCTCAAGATTTCCATTCGGCGGCATGTCTTTCCCAAGGTCTGTCTTAATCTCCTTAAAAATATTTACAAGTGAGGGAGGCATTGGAATGCCTTCACGTACAGAAAAACATAAGCCATTGGCTTGCTTTGGATTATGATATGGATCTTGTCCGATGATTACTACCTTTAATTTATCAAGGGTGCAGTGATCAAAAGCATTAAAGATTAATTTTCCAGGTGGATAAATTGTATGAGTAGTATACTCTTCTTTTACGAAATCAACCAGTTTAATAAAGTATTCCTTTTCAAATTCATCCTCAAGGGCATTTTTCCAGGAATCTGCAATTCTAACATCCATGTTTTATATCAAGATTTTGGCCGAAATAATAAAAAAAAACACTTGAATAAAAGTAATGAAACACTTAGTGTATTCAAGCCGTTTTTGAATGGTATATAAAAGCTTTATGGTTTACATGTAATTCGCTTAAGATTAGCAGTCTGAATTGTAAATGAACTTTAGGTCATTTTGAGTTAGGATTTGCATTACTTTATCTGTTTGCGTAGATATGTGCTGCGCAATGGCAAATAAAGGCAATTATTTTAAGTGCTTATTTTAAATGTGTATCTTCACACTTATTATTGAAGGCAAATTGTACTAGGGTAACAATTATTAAACGCTGAAAAGATGGTAACGGCATTAACGAAGGGTATCAAGATAAGTGTAGAGACGGAATATCAGCCATCCTATTCAAGTCCAGCAAAACATCATTATGTATTTACTTATAAAATCACCATTGAAAATCTGAGTGAATTCGGTATTAAGCTACTGCGACGACATTGGTATATTCATGATGCAGAAAGACCCGTTCATCAGGTTGAAGGCGAAGGTGTAGTAGGTTTGCAACCTATCCTAGAGCCAGGCAATAAGCATCAGTATGTTTCTGGCTGCAACTTGCTATCGGGTATTGGTAAAATGCACGGATCCTACACAATGGAGCGCATTATGGATGGCAAGAAATTTAAAGTGGAGATCCCTGAGTTTAACCTTATAGTACCATTCAGACTCAATTGATTTTGAAATTAGGCGCATTTATTGATCAATTTCCACTGTATTTTCAATATTTTCTGAAACAGGCTGATGAGCATTCCATTCAGGCACCATTCGCTTATACTTTTTACAAAGACATTATAAAAGACAAACGGCATGAAGCCGATCCCTTTTATGATTTATTGAAATCACATTCCAAAAACTCTACGCCTATTTCGAAAAATCAATTTGGAGCCGGCTCAAAAAGTACAAATAGCAGTAAGCCAGTCACACTTGGCCAAATAATTCGAAGTTCAATTAGTCCATTTAAGATTTCGGCTTTACTTGTTCGTATAGCCAGATTTATGGAAGCGGCTACCATTGTCGAACTTGGGACTTCAGCCGGAATCAACACATTGCGCCTTGCTAATTTCCTTCCAAAGAGCCGTATTTTTACTTTTGAAGGGAATCCCGACCTCATTATGTTTGCCCGTAAACTGCTCAAAGATCACAATTATCGAAATGTAAGTATCATAGAGGGTGATATAGATAATACTTTGGCTGAATTTGTCCGCTGTGGAAATGTAGCTGATTTGATTTATATAGATGCCAACCACCAGGGTACTGCTTTGAAGCATTATTTCAACTTATTGCGCAATCCTACATTTTCGCATCAGATTGTGGTAGTAGACGATATTCGATGGTCATCTGATATGTTTAAGGCATGGAGTGAATTGTGCAGTAGGCAAGAGGTTCGTTTAAGTTTTGATCTGGGTCGATTGGGTATACTTTTATTTAGAGATTCTTTGGTTAAACAACATTACATAGTACGGTTTTAAAAGAAATAGCGGGGGCTGAGATATCTTCATGCTGATATTTGCGTTACGTTAATGTAACATTGGAAATATAAAAGCTTATTATTAAAGTTTTTCGTGTTGACAATTTGATTATATAAGATAATTTTGCAGACATACAGATTTAATTTTTTAATTAACCAATTCAATTCATTTTTGAAATCAAAGACAAGAACATGGAACCTGAAAATACATCAAATAATAAATCTAGAACACTGATCTGGGTAATTGTAGTAGTATCACTACTTCTCGTTGCTGCTGTGGTTATGATATTTCTGCGGGGGTCGGTCATTAAAGAGCGAAATCAGGAAGTATTGATGGCCTATGAGCGTTTAGATAGTATTGGCGGCGAACTTCAAAAACGCTCAATAGAAATAGAAAAACTGGGTGGGAATATTGAAGAGCTTACCCTTGCTCGTGAAGAACTGGAGCAGGAAAAGCAGCAATTGATTCAGGCAAGAGACAATACGAGTAAACAAATGACCCAACTTCGAAATAGGGTAGAGGGCTACCGAGAGCTTTTGTTGGCTAAAGATACCGAAATCGAAAAACTTAGAACCATAAACGAGGAATTGGCATCGGAAAATGTTGAATTGAAAACCGAAAGACAACAGCTTACTCAGTCGATACAAGAAGCGAAAAAGACGCAGCAAAAACTCGAGGATAAAGTGAGCCTGGCGGGTCGCTTAAAAGCAGAGAATATCGTTGTTAATTCATTGAATCCTAGAGGCAAGGAGCGCGAAGGTGAGTTTAGGGCAAGGCAGATAGACAAATTGCGGATCAATTTTAATTTGGCTAAAAATGAAGTTGCACCAATTGAGGGTAAAGAAATACTGATGCGTATCATTGATGAAAATGACAATGTTTTGTTTGATGTGGCCAAAGGTGGAGGCACATTTACGTTGAGAGGCAAAGAAACCTTCTATACCTTGAAGCAGGATATACTATTTGATAATACCGAACAGCAGCTTTCTTTTCTGTATGATAAAGAAAGTGAGTATGCCTTAGGGCGTTATACCGTTGAATTGTATACCGATGACTATCTGATAGGCAAGGAATATTTTAGGGTGAAATAATAAGACTTTATACCACAAAAAACTCCTTATTGATTCCTGAATAGGAAATCTTAAGGAGTTTTTTTATGCCTCTGACGCTCGTTTTTTATAATTTTTCAACAAGCCTTCTTCAAAGAATTATTTTGTGGCTGCTTTAATATTTGCTTTAGTTCCGAGCGAATGTCAGGTATGGATTCTATCAGCTCATCAAAAGACTTTATTACCCAATACTGGCTTTGAAAGACATCTTTTCTAAAAGGGGTCTTGATGATTTGTGCTACGTCAAATGGATAATGTGCTGCATCAGTGGTCAGGCTGTAGCGCATTTCGCCAAGCGAGGTAGTGATAGCCGAACCGTATACTTTCACATTTCCTTTTTCATGGATCAATCCATATTTCACCGTAAACCTGTACACACGAGTCAGCAATTCAATAGCCCAGGGCATTTCTTTAAACTCCAAAGCCAACTTGCTCAGTTCATGTAGAAATATGGCAAAAGGCAAATGGTTTAAAAGTGGTACGGTACCAAAAAGGTCATCAAAAAGGTCTGTAGATACATAATGATCATCATCTTCAGGATTTCTGATGCTGGCAGTGATCGGGAAAATTTTATTAGAAAGCAATGAAAAGAAGTTGTCGCCGATCTCCATCTCTTCCGATCCCATCACATTCCATCCGGTTTGTCCTTTCAGTACCTTATTGATATCTTCAAGCCTTGGAATATTTTTAGCATTTATATTGAGTGATTTAATCCCAGCGAGCACAACTTCACTAGCCAAAGGCTTCGCATGCTCATAATGCGTCTCAAACAGGGACTTCCAAACATCACGCTCCTCAGCACTAAACCCTGGCAACTCCTTGGTTAGGTTTGGTCTATAGTTATTTTTATTTACCATCTTTAATGGTTTTGTTGAATAATAGCTTTTGTAAAAACAAGCATTATAAACAGTCATATGGTCGATTATTTCAAAGTACTTGTTCACCCGCTCTCCGGGAGTACAAGTTAAAACGGTAAATGAGTAGAATTGTTAGGTTGAGTCGTTAGTAAAGGGCGCTGATATCCTTAATAATTTGTTGGGTCGTTTGCGAGTCTTGATTTTGCGGCAGTGTCATTTACGAATTCTTTTGAAGGAAATTGTTTCATTCGGCTATGTCAAAATCTAGAAGTACAGGCTTATTCGTTTGCCGCTCATCCTTTATACCGAGTTTGGCCTGATTATTTGGCAAAAAGAAGGTGCGATGTGTAATGGAAAATTAACTCATGTTGTATACTCGGAATAAAGTTAAGTTGAAAAAATAAATAAAACCTGATTACTATGGAGAATTCGCAGATTTGAAGAAATTTTTTAACTTACCGACATAAATGAATATCGGGAATAGTTCCGTGTATAATGTAGTTATGGGTAATTAATATTAATAACTTTAAACAAATATTAAATTGGAAGTTTTAAATTGGTTATTGCCAAACGTCATTTCTTTAATAACCATTATCGGACTTTTTCTGACATTTTGGACACTCAAAGCTAATCACGATTGGAACAGAAGACATTATGCCACTAATTTAATAGCTGAATGGAATAGTAAAACCTTTTCACACAGAAAAGCAATTGAAACGATGCGTCCGGGATTAGTTGACCTTGATAAAAATGGTGACCCAGTCGAGATCACCAAAAGAGACGCAACTGCTATTTACTTAAGCAACTCTACTCAAAATGTAGAGCTTTGCGAGTTAAGATTTCATTTTATCGAGTTACTAAATTACTTTGAGTCAATATCTGTAGCATATAGAAGTGGAGTGGGCGACCAACAAATAATTGAAGAATCAGTAAGGAGTGCCCTAATAAGGTGGAATGATATTTTAGTCAATTTTATTCAGGTTGTAAATGAACATAGAGGGTATGAACCGTGGGAACCTTACACCACACTTGTTAATTATTGGAAACATAAACCATTTAAACCTCGAAAGAAAACTGGATAGAGTATAAATATGATAAACTACCCATAATAAATAGGACTCTGAGC